>NZ_QHJN01000125.1:0-24424 GCF_003947565.1 Actinomadura sp. WAC 06369
CACCTGCACCGCCCCACCGACCCCGGTGACCCACGCCTCCTCCTCCACCGCCCCCAGCGCCGCCCCCACGACGCCCTCCGAAGGAGGGTGTCGCAACAACACAACAAAGTCCCGACTCAATACGGCCCCGCAATCGCTCTCAGCAAGCGGCCAGGCCCAGCCGGGTCAACTCGACGTCCCGACCGCCGCGACTTTCATCCCAAGCCTTGTACCGCCACGTCCCGACATCTTCAATGCCATACCCGTCACACAATGCGACCACGACCATCTCAGCCAATCGCTGATAGTCCTCAGAGTAGGCCGGCCAGCTCAACATAGAAAACCAGTTGCCTGCTTCCGAACCTTGCCGCCGCGACCACCCGGCTGCTCGAATCGCCTGCTCCCCCTCGACAGAAGCCCGCTTGTCACTTGCAAGGAAGCAATTGGCGACCACTTCGACGGTGAGTTTGTCCTGCTCCTGCACGAACTGTATGTAGCGGCCCTCGCCCGCACTGCCCGGCTCACTGATGACCACATAGGTTCCGGCTGCCAGATCCGGCAGTTCCAGAGCCAAGCCGTCGGAGAACTCTTCCCATTCCATCTCGGACCCCGCCCACCACAAGACGATCAAAATCAGTTCACCAGGTATCGACACCGGCCTCCGAGGAGCGAGCCCGCCGATCGAACACGGCAACCCCGTTCACTCGTCATCCGCATCTTCTACATACTCTGCCACCCGATCGAGATATTTATTCGATTCCAAAATGAACGACACGATCATACTGTAGCGAATCAAGGTCAAAGTGGAGTCGGGCCTCCTCCACAGGATTTTTGGCGTCTCTCCGGGGATTCTTTCTGCGGGTTCACCCAAGGCCACCCGAGCAAGAACATAGGACTCGGTGAAGAGGTCTCGCAGCCAACGCTGCTCCTCGCGGGATGCCGGGTCGATTATCGAACCGACTTCAACGCTTATCCGGGTCATTTCCCCCAGCGTCAGCGTGATCTGCCCACTTCCCATACCCAGACCCGTATCGAGCTCCACACCCCCCTCGTCCTCGAGTTCGATTTCCCAATCGAAGTGCTCCGCGACACGGCGAACATCCCGGGAAGTCCAGGAAAGGTCATAGTTGTAAAGATCCGCCGCAAGGCGTGTGATTTCTTGCTCCGTACGCCTGACGGGTTCCACAGTCGGCTCCCACTAGGAATCGAGACCGGATATATCTTTTACAGTATACTTCCCCGCACCTGACGCCGTGAGGACGAACTTCGCCCACTCGACTTTGCCCGTGTGACGAGTCCGCACATAGTAATACTCCCCTTCGATATTTCCCGACCGCAACAACTCCTGCAGACGCGCCTTCAGTACCGGGTCGCCGTCCAGCGCCGCCTTGATATCCGGGTCAATGCGAAGTTCGAATCCATAGTACTCCGGACTCCCTTGTTGCGCCGTCTTGAGGTCGCCGACGTCACGCCCCTCGAGCGAAGCGGACCCGGCCTTGGACTCGACGGCGATGAAGGTCGCATCATCGGGGCGCAGAAGCACCCCTGTGACATCCAGCGTGTCGGCTTTGCCCCGTGCACTGTCCAGGGGAGTGAGCAGATCGGCCTTCAACTTGTGGACGACGAAGTCCTTGGCCGCCACCATTCCCATCCGCTCAGTGGTACTGACCAGCACCGCCTGGAGCGCATTATATGTATGCGCATTGCGCTCGAGTTCCCTGACGCTCTGCAGCATCGCCACCTTCTCCTGCCTCGTCAGGTCCGGGTTCCGCCTGATCTTCAGGCGCTCCGCGCCGAGCACTTCATCGATCTTCTCCCTGGTATTAATCTGATGTATCTTCTCAATGCCATACTTGCCCATCTCGGCCTTTACAGCTGACAAGTGTCGTTGTCGGGTCTCCACGATGTGACTGCGGGTTTCCCGGATGAAGTCGATGGTCACTTGAGCTGCGGGAGACGGATGGTACGGCCGCTTCGGCCCCATCGACATCTCGAAGTCGTAGCCCTTGCTCTTCGGAAGCGGGTCCTTTACGTAACGCCCGTCCGCACCGCGCGGCTTGCGGCCGCCTTCGTTTCGAACGACGTCTTCGCCATCATCCACATGGCGCGGCCTGTCGGTCTCGGGATCTCTGTAGATTCCCTTCGGGTCACCTTCCCGATAAAGTCGGCCATCGTCTCCGAAGTAATACCGGAAGCCGTTCTTGGTGAAGCCGGCCGCTTCGCCGGTGGCGCGCGTACCGCCTTCGGGCGGCCGGGTACCGGCTCCCTCCTTCGCAGGTATCCCCTCTTGCGGATCACTGCGGCCGTGCGGCGCCGGGTCCTCCCCCAAGGGCTTTTTGGCTTCGGCTAGGGTCAGCCAGTTCTTGGCGCGCTCGGACAGGCTGGTCGCCAGGTCTTTGGTCTTGGCGGCGAGGCCGGGGCCCGGCGGGCCGCCGGGGACGGCGTTGCCGGGGATGCCCGCGACCGCGGGTCGCAGGCCGATCGGGTCGGTGGGAACCCTGACCAGGTGGACGCCCTGTTCCTTCAGGGCCTTGAGGATGTGGCCCGTCTTGGCGCCCGCGTAGGCGAGCTGGTTCAGGGGGTCGAGGGCGCGGCCTGCGGCGGCGGCCGCGCGGACGCCGGTGTTGGCGGCGCGGGCGGCCTTGCCGGCACCCGCGGCGAGGCTCGGGGCCTTCTTGGCGCCGACGAGCATCAGGACATTGCCGAGCACCATGCCGCCGGCGCGGGCGGGGTCGTCCCGCCACTCGTCCACGGCGAGGAAGCCCTGCACCATGCCCTTGTGGGTGTTCCACACCATGTCGCGGACCGGGTCGAAGACGAGGAGCGACTGGGCGCCCGGGACGGCCACGACGGCCGTGGCGGCGGCCCACTCGCCGATGCCCCGCCAGGCCGCGGCGGCCTCGTCGGCGCCCTGGAGGAAGACCAGCGACGAGAGGCCGCCCCACGTGACGTCCCACAGGCCGCCGCCGAAGCTCTGGACGCCGTTCCAGACGTCCTCGTACCAGGGGAGGTCGGCCTCTTCGGCGGTGCCCCACGGGGGCGCGGACGGACGGGCGCCGGTGCGCGCCGGGGCGGCTTCGCGGCCGCCGTAGGCGGCGTAGATGTCGGCCGCGCAGCGTTCCTCGGCCGCGGCGAGCGCGACGGCCTGGTCGCGGACGGCCGCGACGAGGCGGTTGTTCTCGGCCACCTGGCCCTCGTCCTCGCGCCAGTCGGCGGGGGCGGCGAGGACGAACGCGTGCGCGTCCACGAGAAGGGACTCGAGGCGCGCCTTGATCGGGCGGATCGCCTCGGCGAACGACTCGAGGGCGCCCGCGACCCGCCAGACGCCCCAGGCGAACTCGGCGGTGTCCTCCCGGACGGGACGCGCCGCCCGGCGGAGGAGGTCGCCTTCGGGTGCCTCGTAGACGCCCGGGTGCAGGGCGTGCGTCCAGGTGTGGTCGATGTTCTCGCCGGTCTCGCGGATCCCGGTGGCGGCCTTGCGCAGGCGGGCCGCTTCGTTCGCGACGCCGATCGGGTCGAGGTTGGCCAGCATCCGCTGGATTCCCGCGACGTCGATCATTCGCCGGGCTTCGGAAGGTCGGCGGAGGTGGGGGCGACGCGCGCGCTGCGCTGAGCCTCCTCGGCCATTTCCTGGTCGCCGCGAAGGTAGGCGTTCGTCGCGTTCGTGACGCCCTCGATGCAGTTCGACGTGCGCTGGACGGCCAAAGCGAGCGTGTACTGGTGGTGTGTGCCGAACCCTGCGAGGGCCGCTTTGATGCGGTCGCTCCGGGTGAGGTCGCCCGCGTGGACGAGCGCGTCCCGGTACGTCCGGTCGTGGGCGGGGAGCGGCTCGGCCGCCGCCATGGTCCGCGCGATCGCGCTGCGGACGCCCGGCACGCTGATGTCCCAACCTCTGATCGTCACCCGCACTCCTGCCGTCTGACTGCACCGGTAACGAGAGTAAAAGACGGGTATGACGAGAAGCGTTGTCTTATTAGGCGATTTATGGCTGTCTGCGCGTTTTTGCGAGTGACCGCTTATGGTCAGGCGGGCGGGGCGCGGGGCGGGACGGTGGGTTGGGGCGTCCCGCCCCGCCGGCGGGTCAGTGGCCGCCGCGGCCGGACAGGTGGTCGCGGACCCGGTCGACGAGCCCGGTGCCGGGGGCCAGCAGCTTGTTCAGCGGCGGCGTCTGCGGCGCCGCCGGGTGCGGCCGGGTGGGCGCCGTCTTCTTCGCGGCCTGCACCTGGTCGCCCAGCGTGTACAGCTCGTCGGCGCCGGCCTGCTCGGCCAGCGCGGGGAACAGGGTGGTCTCCTCGTGCTCGATGTGGGCGGCGACGTCGTCGATCAGGCGCCGCACCATGGCGGCGAAGGCGCCGCCGGCGGTGTCGGCGGACTCCAGGTCCTTCAGCAGCCGCTCGACCTCGGCGTGCTCGCCGATCTCCTTCTCGGCGATCTGCTCCCCGCCCGGCACGTACCGGCGGACCCAGGGGTACAGGTACATCTCCTCGGCGACCGAGTGCCGCACCAGTTCGATGGTGACGTCGTCGAGGATCCGCCGCCGCTGCCGCGCGTCGGACTCGGCCGTCAGTTCGTCGAACATCTCCTCGACCTCGCGGTGATCGTGCTTCAGCACCTCGATCACGTCCCGCCGGTCTTCTGCCATCTTTCGCCTCCACGTCCGCCGACGCATCACTGCCACCAGAACGAGCCGGCGCCGCCACCGTCCGGCAGGGGGCCGCCCCGGCCGCGGACTCGGCCGACGCCTTCGCGGGGGGACGGGTGGTGGTCAACCGGCAGGCGGCCTGTTACCCCGGGGAACCCGTCCCACACACAAGATCGCGGGACGGGCGTCAGCGGGCGGTGCCGGAGGCGTGCTCGGCGAACAGGTCGATCAGGTCGCGGACGTCGTGGTCGGACTCGCTCGGGTGCCGGAAGGGCCGGTCGAGCTTGACGGTGTAGGTGTTGCGGCGGCCGACGCGGGTGCGGGTGAGGTAGCCGGCCTCTTCGAGATCATTGATGATCAGCTGGGCCGCCCGCTCGGTGATGCCGACCTCCCGGGCCGCGTCGCGCATCCGGATGCTGGGCGAGCGGGCGATGAGGATCAGCACCCGCGCGTGGTTGGTGAGGAAGGTCCACGTCTTCTTCGGCTCGGTTGAGGTCTCCAAATGCCCGCCTCGCGTTCGCTCGCGGTCGCCGCCTGCCGGACGCGGGACGTCCGGCCCCCGCCCGGTACGAGCGTCCGTTGATCTCCATCATACGACGCGCCTTTGGCGAATTCGATTTCAGGTATTACACTTACCGAAAGTTGATTGGTCAATGATGTCCCGGATCGATGAGGCAGGTGACCCGTGCTCGTCAAGCCGTCCGCGCTCTCGCCCGACGCGGTGCCCCCGGCGGCGGCCGCGCCGACCGGCGAACGCCCCGCACGCGACCTGGTGCTCCGCACGTCGAAACAGGGCCCGCTGGAGATCCTGCACATGGACGGCGTCCTGGACGCGGAGACCGCGGTCACGGCCGAGGCGCAGATCCTGTCGACGATCGTGCTCACGCGGGAGCCGCTGCACCTGGTGCTCGACCTCGGCGGGCTGACCGGTATCGACGCCGCCGGGATCGCCCTGCTGGCCAAGGCCCGGTTCGCCGTGCGCGCCGCCCGGGGCACCCTGCACATCGTCGCCCCGGCCGGGAGCACCGCTCACTTCGCCCTCCGGACGGGCGTGCCCCGCACGGCGCCCGGCCCGGTCGAGGACATCGCCGACATCCGGCTCGGGGACGGCACGGGCGCGCCGGACGCCCCGGCGTAGGCGGGCGCGGAGACACGAAGGGAGCCGCCCGTCCGGGCGGCTCCCTTTCGCGTGCGGGCGTCGTCAGCCGGCGGACGGGGCGAGGGCTTTCACCGCGTCGGGGACGGACACGTCCTTCGCCGGGACGACCGCGAGGACGGGCGTCGTGAGCCCGTTGTCGACGTACTCGCGGATCCGGGCCCGGCAGGCGGCCGGGGACCCGTGGACGATCAGGTCGTCGACGACCTCGTCCGGGATGACCTCGAGGGCCTTCTTGCGGTCCCCCGCGGCCCACGCCTCGTTCATCGCCCGCAGGGCGTCGCCGCGGCCGAGCCACTCGTGGAACGCGCGGTAGACCGGGACGGTCATGTACGCGGCGATCATCCAGCGGCCGATGGCGCGGGCCTCGTCGGCGTTCTCGGTCGGGCAGACGAACAGGCGGGCGATGAGTTCGCGGTCGTCGCCGAGTTCGGACCGGACGGTCCGGACGTCCTTCGGCGCGAGCCAGTTCGTGATCGCGCCGTCGGCCTCGCGGGCGGCGAGGCGGAGCATGCCGGGGCGGAGGGCCGCCAGGACGATCGGCGGCGGGGACGCGGGCGCGTTGTCGAGCTTGAAGCCCTTGACGGTGAAGGTGTCGTACTCCTCCTTGACCTTCTCCCCGGCGAGGGCCTTGCGGAGGAAGCGGACCGTGTCGCGGACGCGCTTGTACGGCTCGTCGAACGGGATGCCGTTCCAGCGTTCGACGATCGTGTCCGAGGACGTGCCGATGCCCATGACGAACCGGCCCGGGGCGAGGCCGGCGAGGGTCGCGGCCTGCTGGGCGAGGAGGGCGGGGCCGCGGGTGTAGACCGGGACGATCGCGGGGCCGAGGCGCAGCTCGGGGGCCCACTGGGAGGCGAGGGCGAGCGGGGTGAAGGCGTCGGTGCCGTTCGTCTCGGCGGACCAGGCGTCGGTGTAGCCGAGGCCGGGCAGGCTCGCGATGATCTCGCGCTGCTCGGCGAGCGGTCCGGAAAGCGGAATGGTCAGTCCCCAGCGAGACATGTGGGCTCCTAGGCGATCGAGGGCCGGATGGTGCTGCCGCCGTCCACGACGAGGGTCTGGCCGGTCATCCAGGAGGACGTGTCGCCGGCGAGGAAGACGGCGGCGGTGGCGATGTCCTCGGGGACGCCGAGGCGACCGAGCGGCAGGTGCGCGCTGATGGCCTCCTCGTTGCCCTCCCAGAGCCCGCGGGCGAGGTGGGTCTTGACGAGGCCGGGGGCGATGCAGTTGACGCGGACCTTCGGCGCGAGCTCCACCGCGAACTGGCGGGACAGGTGGATGACGGCGGCCTTGGTGGCGTTGTAGTAGCCGATGCCGTGCTCGGTGACCATGCCGCCGACGGACGCGATGTTGATGATCGCGCCGCCGTTCTCCTGCATGGCGCGCTTCCACGCGAGGTTCGTCCAGGTGACGATGGAGAACTGGTTGACCTCGACGGTCTTCGCGGCGGCGGACGGCTCGATGTCGACCATCGGGCCGAAGTAGGGGTTCGTCCCGGCGTTGTTGACGAGGATGTCGAGGCCGCCGAACTCGGCGATGGCGGCGTCGACGCAGGCGGCGGCCTGCTCGGCGTCGCCGACGTGAGCGGCCTTGGCGAGGACGCGGGCGTCCGGGTGGGCCGCGAGGATGTCCTTGGCGGCCTCGTCGAGCCCTTCTTGCTTGCGGGAGGAGAGCACGACGTTGGCGCCCTCGGCCACCAGCGCGGTGGCGATCGCCTTACCGATGCCCCGGGACGCCCCGGTGACCAGGGCGGTCTTGCCTTCCAGTCCAGTCCGCATCCGCGGTCTCCTTCCACGAACAGAATCCGACTCGGTCACTGTACCCAAGTGACTGACGAGTCAGTTAGCTGGCCTTCCCCGCCGTGTTCCAGGACGAACCGGCGGAATCCCTCCACGACGGGCGGCCGGGTGCGGGCGGTGGACCAGACCAGGCCGATCGTGCGGGTCGCGCCGGTGTCGGTGAGGGTGAGGTGGCGCAGGCCGGAGAACTCCTCGCCGGGCCGGGGCGGCGGGACGATCGCGACGCCGAGGCCCGCCGTGACGAGGCCGCGGACGGTCGAGGTCTCCTCCCCCTCGAACGCGATGCGGGGCGGGCCGCCGGCCTCCGCGAACAGCTCCTCGGCGAGGGTCCGCAGGTGGGCGCCCTCGCGGAGCGCGACGAACGGCTCGTCCAGGACGTCCCGGACGGACGCGCGCCGCCGCCCCGCGAGCCGGTGGGCGGCCGGGACGGCGAGCTGCAGGCGCTCGGTGACGAGCGGGTGCCAGGTGAGGGACGGGTCGTCGGGGCGGGGGCTGTTGATCGCGAGGTCGGCGCGGCCGTCGAGGACCATCGCGGTGACGCGCTCGGAGCGGTCCTGGCTGAGGCGGAACGCGACGCCGGGGTGGCGGTCGCGGTAGCGGCGGATGAGGTCGGGGACGAACGAGGGCCCCTGCGTGTGCAGGAAGCCGAGGGACACCTCGCCGCGCTCGGGGTCGGCGGCCCGCGCGAGGGCGCGGTGGGCGGCCTCCTCCTCGGCGACGAGCCGGCGCGCGTGCTCGGCGAAGACGCGGCCGTACGGGGTGAGGGCGACGCCGCGCCCGGCGCGGTCGAGGAGGGGGTGGCCGAGTTCGCTCTCGAGCCGGGCGACCGCGCGGGACAGTCCGGGCTGGGAGATCCGGAGTTCGGCTGCGGCGTTCGTCACATGGCCGAGTTCCGCGACCGTCAGGAACCACCGGACGGTGAGGAGATCCATGGACTCATGATGGATCCGCATCGGTTGCAGAGTAAAGAGTCATTGGACGCATGGATCGGTCCAGGCGGACCCTTGGCGAGTGACCGCGACCCTGGAGACCCCCCGACGCCACCTGCCCGGATCGCCCGGCCTGCGCCGCGTGAACGGGGCGCTGTTCGCCGCCGGCCTGACGACGTTCATGTCGCTGTACTGCACGCAGGCGCTGCTGCCCGAGCTGTCGGCCGACCTCGGCGTGGCCCCGGGGCGGGCGAGCCTGCTCGTGTCGCTGGCGACGGGCGCGGTGGCGGTCGCGGTGGTCCCGGTCAGCTCGCTGTCGGAGCGGTACGGGCGGACGCGCGTGCTGCTCGGGTCGGCGGCGGCGTCGGCCGTGATCGGGCTGCTGCTGCCGCTGTGCACGACGTTCCCGCAGCTCGCGGCCGTCCGGACGGTGCAGGGGCTCGCGCTGGCCGGGGTCCCGGCGGTCGCGATGGCGTACCTGGCGGAGGAGGTGGACGGCGCGCACCTGGGCGGCGCGATGGGCCGGTACGTGGCCGGGACGGGCATCGGGGGCGTGCTCGGACGGGTGGTGCCGGGCGTCGTCACGGACTTCGGCGGCTGGCGCTGGGCCCTCGCCGCGACCGGGCTGCTGGCCCTGGTGTGCACGGTCGCGTTCCGGCTGCTGCTGCCGCCGTCGCGCTTCTTCCGCCCGGGGCGCGCCGGCCGCCCCGGGCTCCGCGCGCACCTGGCGGATCCGGGGCTGCGCCGCCTCTACCTGGTGGCGCTGACGGCGATGGCCGGGTTCGTCACGGTCTACAACTTCCTGACGTACCGGCTGCTGGAGGCGCCGTTCCACCTGCCGATGGCCGTCGTCAGCATGATCGCGGTGATGAACCTGGCGGGGTCGGCGGCGTCCGCGCGGGCGGGCGTCCTCGCCGACCGCGCCGGGCGGCGGGCGGTGCTCGCCGGGGCGCTCGTGCTGGCGGCGGCGGGCCTGGTGCTGATGTTCCCGCCGGTGCTGTGGCTGGTGGGCGCCGGCCTGCTGGTGTTCACGGTCGGGTTCTTCGCGGCGCACTCGGTGGCGAGCGGGTGGGTCGGGGCGCACGCGTCGGCGAACCGGGCGCAGGCGTCCGCCCTGTACCTGTGCGCGTACTACCTCGGCAGCAGCCTGGGCGGGACGGCCGGCGGGTACGTGTTCGAGCACGGCGCGTGGACCGGGACGGGCCTGTACGTGCTGGCCCTGCTGGCGGTCGCGCTGCTCGCCGCCACCGCACCTGTCTTGAGCGGGCGCTTGGTTGCTAGGCTGCGCCGGTAGGCGATCAAGGCGGGAGGCCGCGTGACCACCACCAAGGAACGTCGTCCGGCGATCGACGGCTGGTTCTGCGAGCGGGACGGCGGCGTGCGGCTGCTGGGCACCCGGTGCGGGACGTGCGGCACGCCGTACTTCCCGCGCAACGAGCTGGCATGCAGGAACCCGCACTGCGACGGCCCGCGGGACGGCTCCGAACTCGCCGAGTACGCGTTCTCGGCGCGCGGCAAGATCTGGTCGTACGCCGATTCCCGCTACAAGCCGCCGCCCCCGTACGTCTCCCCCGACCCGTTCCGGCCGTACACGGTCGCGGCGGTGGAGCTGGCGGACGAGCGCATGGTCGTCCTCGGGCAGGTCGTCCCGGAATGCACGGTCGACGACCTGGCCGTCGGGATGGAGGTCGAGCTGACCGAGGGCGTCCTGTACGAGGACGACGACACCGAGTACACCGTCTGGATGTGGAGGCCCGTCAAGTGAGCGGTTCGGTGGCGGTGCTCGGCGCCGGGATGCACCCGTGGGGCAAGTGGGGCCGCAACTTCGTCGAGTACGGGCTCGCGGCGGCGCGCGCCGCGCTGGCCGACGCGGGCCTCGCGTGGACGGACGTCCAGTACGTGGCGGGCGCGGACACGATCCGCAACGGGTACCCGGGGTTCGTCGCGGGCGCGACGTTCGCGCAGGCGCTGGGCTGGTCCGGGGCGCGGGTGTCGAGTTGCTACGCGGCGTGCGCGTCCGGGGCGCAGGCCATCGCGTCGGCGCGCGCGCAGATCCTCGCGGGCCTGTGCGACGTGGCGCTCGTGGTCGGTGCTGACGCGGCCCCCAAGGGGTTCTTCAAGCCGGTCGGCGGGGACCGCCCGGACGACCCCGACTGGCTGCGCTTCCGTCTGCTCGGCGCCACCAACCCCATCTACTTCGCCCTGTACGCGCGTCGCCGCATGGCCGTGCACGGCGCCACGCTCGACGACTTCGCCGCCGTGAAGGTCAAGAACGCACGGCACGGGCTGAACAACCCGAACGCCCGCTACCGGAAAGAGGTCTCGCTGGAGGACGTCCGGGAGTCGGCCGTCGTCGCGGACCCGCTGCGGCTCCTCGACATCTGCGCGACGAGCGACGGCGGCGCCGCGCTCGTCCTGACCTCGGTGGACTTCGCGCGCCGGCACGGCATCGCCGACCCGGTGCGGATCCCGGCGCTGTCCACGGTGACGCCCACGTTCCCGAAGACGGTCCTCGACCTGCCCGACTTCGCGACCGACTCGGCGATGGCCGTCGAGCCGCCGGACCGCCCGTTCCGGTCGGCCATCGCGCACGCCGCGTACGAGGAGGCCGGGATCGGGCCGGACGACCTGTCGCTCGCGGAGGTCTACGACCTGTCCACGGCCCTCGAACTCGACTGGTACGAGGACATCGGCCTGTGCGAGGCGGGCGGCGCGGAGGAGCTGCTGCGCTCGGGAGCCACGGCGCTCGGCGGCCGCGTCCCGGTGAACCCGAGCGGCGGGCTGGCGTCCTTCGGCGAGGCGATCCCGGCGCAGGCCATCGCGCAGGTGTGCGAGCTGACGTGGCAGCTCCGCGGCACCGCGGACGGCCGCCAGGTCGAGGACGCGCGGGCGGGCATCGCGGTCAACCAGGGCCTCTTCGGCCACGGCTCGGCGGTCATCGCCGTCCGCTGACCGGGCTTCCCGCAGGCGGGCATGCCGCCGATCCTGCGAGAATCGCGGCATGTTCGCCGTGCGGCTGCTGGTAGCGCTGTCCGCGACGCCGCTGGTGGCGGCGGCGGTGACCGGCGCCTGCCACCTCGCCCTGCACGCCGACCCGTGGTACCGCCTTCTCCTCCTGCCCTGCGCCGCGTTGTCCCTGGTCGTCGCCTGGCACATCCAGTCCTTCATCGAGGACAAGGACACCCACACCCAGGTACTCGTCGCCTGCGTCGTTTTGTTCACCACGTTCGTGACCGGGCACACGGCGGCCCTCACCTGGGTCGCTCCGCGGCACACGTGCACCGTCGTCGAGGCGGTCACCTGGAAGCAGGACCGCGGCTTCGGGGATGTGACATACCGTCGGCTGACCTGCGACGACGGGCACACCGAAAAGCTGGGCAGCAAGCCGCAGCCCTGGGCGAAGGCGACCGACATCACCGATCGGGCGGCGGGAACCCGCGTGCAGGTGGCCTACGACCCGAACGGGAGTCTCCCCTCCCTGGAGATCCGCGGCCGCATCTGGTGGCTGCTGGTGATCGGGTCCGTCGTCTCGATGCTCCTGACGCTGTCGGCGCACGCCGGAATGGTCGTCGCCCACCGGCGCCGGCGACGGTCCTGACGTGCTCCGGGCGTCCGGCTACGAGACCGTGAAGCCGTCGCAGCCGATGTAGTAGGCGTCGCCGTTCGGGTGGACGTGCAGCCAGACGATCGTCCAGGTGCCCTGCATCAGCGGGTACGCTCCGCCCGAACCGGCCCACTCGAAGTCCGTGGGGTAGGTGAGGTAGACCCACTCGGTGCCGGTGAGCCGCTGGGGCTTGCTCCGCGCGGCGCCGGACACCGCGTTGCCGATCGGCGCCCCGCGCGGCACGCGCACCTCGGCGGCGACGTAGTAGCCCGCGGGCGTCTCCCACTTGTGCCGCACGCCGAACTCGACGGTCTTCCCGCTGTGCGGCGTCCGGGGCGCGGAGAGCTGCATCTGCCGCTGGAGACTCGAGTTCTCGGGGCGGAGCGCCGGGATGCAGGTGTGGTCCGTCGCGGAGAAGGCCACGCTCTGGTAGTCGGTCGTGGGCTGCTTGAGCAGCAGTTCGTCCGGCGGGCGGCCGTCCGGGCCGGGGGTCCGCCCGCCCGCCGCGCCGCTCGGCCCGGTGGAGGCGGCGCCCGTCCCCTGCCCGTTCCCGGCGCCCGCCGCACCGCCCGCCGCACCGCCCGCCGCCTGCCCGGACGTCTGCCCCGCGCCGGGCGTCCCGCCCGCCGGGTCGTCGGAGTCGAGCAGGACGCGCGCGCCGAGTGCGGCGCCCAGGACGACCGCGACCGTCGCGGCGACGGCCGCGATGACGGCGGCGCGCGAGCGCAGGCCGGGCCCGCCGCGCAGCGTCGCCGCGCGTTCGGGCGGGACGAGGCCGGTCGCGACGGCGTCGGCGACGTCGGACGGGACCGGTGCGGGGGCGCCGACGATCCGCCGGTAGTCGGGGTCGTCGGCGAGCGCCCCGTAGGGCGCCGTCCGGTGGAGCAGCTCCTCCAGCGGGACGCGGTCGGCCGGGTCCTTGCGCGCGCACAGTCCGACGAGCTCGGCGACGCGGGGGTCCGCGCCGTCGAGGTCGATGTCGCCGCCGAGGGTGCGGTGGATGATCGCCTCGATGCGGCCGCCGCCGAACGGCGGGCGCCCGGTGGCGGCGTAGGCGATGGTCCCGGCGAGGGAGAACACGTCGGAGGCGGGCACCGGCTCCTGCTCGCGGACGACCTCCGGCGCGACGTAGCCGGGGGTGCCGTTCCACGCGCCGGTCCGGGTGATCTGCGTCTGGTCCTCGCCGCGGGCGATGCCGAAGTCGATGAGGCGCGGGCCGTCCGGGGCGAGGATCACGTTGCCGGGCTTGAGGTCGCGGTGCTGGACGCCCTGCCGGTGGATCTCCAGGAGCCCGTGCGCGAGGGCGGCGAGCAGCCGCAGGCACGTGTCGGGCGGCAGCGGCCCGGACCGGGCCACGGCCTGCCGCAGCGTCGGGCCCGGGACGTACTCGGTCGCGAGCCAGTACGGCGGCGCGTCGAGCCCGGCACCGACCATCGAGGCGGCGAACCGGCTGCGGACGCGCTCGACGGTCGCGACCTCGCGGCGGAAGCGGGCGAGGGCCTCCGGCCCGTCGAAGTCCTCGCGGATGACCTTGAGGGCGACGTGCCGTCCGCCGTCGGTCAGTCCCAGGTACACCTGGCCCATGCCGCCCGCGCCGATGCGGGCGAGCAGGGGGTACCCGCCGATGGCGGCGGGGTCCTCGGGTCGTAGCGGCTCCACGGTCAGCGGCCGTCCGGTCGTGCGTTCATGCCGCGCATGATCTCACTTCCGGCGATCACGCGACCACACGGACTCAAGGGACGAGCAGTGGCGTATCGGACGGCTCTCGGGCGGCTCAGCGGGCCTTGCGGGCGACGTGCAGGGCCCAGCCGATCAAGGGCGCCTGGAAGGGGCAGGCGGCCGTAGGCGGCGGCGCGCAGCGGCAGCGCCCGGTGCCGCCGGTCGCGGGCTGTCTTGATGCCGGAACGGCCCGCGCGGGCCCGCGCGGGGTGCGGTTCAGGGCATGCGGCGGATCTCGTCGATGACGGCGGGCATCGCGGCGTTGGTGCCGCCGAACCAGTCGAGGAGGAACGCGACCTGCTCGTCCGTGCAGCCGGCGAGCCGCTCGCGGAACTGCCGGGTGACCGGGTCGAAGTACCGTCCGGCACGCTCGGCGGCGCCGGGGACCAGTTCGACGATCACGCGGCGCCGGTCGTCGGGGTCGCGGGTGCGGCGGACGTGCCCGGACTTCTCCAGCCGGTCGATGACGGCGGTGATGGCGCCGCCGGTCGTGATGCCCATCAGCTTCGCAAGGGCGCCGGGCGTCTGCGGGCCGTCGAGGGCGAGCGCGTTCACGCACTGCGCGTCCGTGACGTTCATCCCCGACTTGGCCGCCGTCGCGTGGTGCAGCAGGACGGTGTACATGGTGGCGCGCCGGAGCTCCGCCGCGAGCTCCGCCGCCCGCCCGGCCGCCGGCGTCCCGCGCGTCGGCCCGCCGGCCCCGCGCCCGCGCTCGGGGGTCGCCACGACCCACCTCCGTCTTCTCGAAAATAGAGCGTTCGGAGAGTGTAGCGGTCGGTGCCGACACGGCTGCGGCGCGGGCACGGACGCGGATACGGCACGGACGCGGATACGGCACGGACGCGGACGCGGGTCCGTCGCGGCGTGTGGGTCAGGTCATGGTCGCGGGCGCCGGAACCAGTATCCGGGCGCCCCTATCATGGTTTTTGTTAGGCCCGCTAACAGTGGGTCCAGGCATGGCCCCGAACCCCACAAAGGCTCGGGGCCGACCCGTACCGGGGCCCGGTCCGCCTCAGCGGGCCTCCTCCGCGATCTGCTTCGCCCAGCGGTAGTCCGCCTTCCCCGCGGGCGAGCGCTTCATCTCCTTCACGAACGCGTACGTGCGCGGCACCTTGTAGCCCGACAGCTCGCGGCGGCAGTGCGCGTCCAGTTCCTCGGGAGCGGGCGCGTCCCCGGACGGCTGCACCACGGCCGCGACGCGGCTGCCCCAGCGCTCGTCCGGGATGCCCGTGACGACCGCGTCGTACACGGCCGGGTGGCCCTTCAGGACGGCCTCGACCTCCTCCGGGAACACCTTCTCGCCGCCGGTGTTGATGGCCTGCGACCCGCGCCCGAACACGGCGATGGAGCCGTCCTCCTCGACCGTCGCCATGTCCCCGGTGAGCAGCCAGCGGCGGCCGTCCACGACGGGGAACGTCTTCGCGGTCTTCTCCGGGTCGTTGTAGTAGCCGTGCGCGATGTACCCGCTGCGCGCGACCTGCCCGATGACGCCCGACCCGGGACGGACGGGGCGGAGCGCGTCGTCGAGGACGGTCACGTTCTCCACGTCCGGCGCGAACCGGAGCCCCTTCTCCGGGGACGACCCCGCCACCGCCTCGGCCGTCGAGCCCGATTCGGTCGACCCGAAACGGTCCAGGATCATGCGGCCCGGCAGCAGCTCCGCGATCCGGTCCCGCACGCTCCCGGTGAGGATCGCCCCCGTCGACACGAACGCGAACAGGGACGACGTGTCGTACCCGCCGCGGGCCAGCTCGTCCGCCATCGGGATCGCCATCGCGTCGCCGGTGACGGTCAGCGAGTTGACCTTCTCCCGCTCGATCGTCCGCCACACCTCGGCCGCGTCGAACTTGCGCGTGTAGACGAGCGTCGCGCCCATGAACCACGCGATCCAGGTGGCCATCTGCGCGGCGCCGTGCATGAGCGGCGCGATCGGCATCATCACCATCGGGCCGCCGTTGCGGGCCAGCTCCACGACGTCCTCCGGCCGCTCGGGGCGCGGGAACGTCGGGTTCCAGAACGCGAACAGCATCTGCTCGGTGGACCACATGACGCCCTTGGGCATCCCGGTGGTGCCGCCCGTGTAGACGATGTAGGTGTCGTCGGGCGAGCGCGGCGCGAACCCGCGCCCGCCGTCGGCGTCCCGCAGCGCGTCCTCGTACCGGACGGCGCCGCCGATCGCCGGCGCCCCGCCCACGGCGATGAGGTGCCGCAGCTTCGGGACCTCGGGGACGACCGCCGCGACCCGCTCCTCGAACTCCACGTCGTACAGCAGCGCGACGCTGTCGGAGTCCTGGTAGATGTAGCGGAGCTCGCCCTCGACGTACCGGTAGTTGACGTTGATCGGCACCGCGCGGATCTTCAGCGCGGCCAGCAGCGCCGCCGCGTACTCGACGCCGTTGTAGAGCTGGACGGCGACGTGCTGCCCGGGCCCGACCCCGGCCGCCGCCAGGTGGTGCGCGAGCCGGTTGGCGTGCTCGTCCAGCTCGGCGTAGGTGAGCCGCCGGTCGCCGCACACCAGCGCGGTCCGGTCCCCGATCGCGTCCGCGACTCCCTCGAACAGGTCGGCGTGGTTGTACTCCATCGGTCACCCTCCGAAGGGGGTTGAGGTGGGGGAGATGGAAGGTTCGCGTCGCGGCGTCGCGCTACGGCTTCTCGCTGCCGACGATCCACATCGCGTAGAACTGGGCGCCGCCGCCGTAGGCGTGCCCGAGGGCGCGGCGGGCGCCCTCCACCTGGTGCTCGCCGGCCCGGTCGCTGACCTGCATCGCCGCCTCGGCGAAGCGGATCATCCCGGACGCGCCGATCGGGTTGGACGACAGCACGCCGCCGGACGGGTTCCAGGGGATGTCGCCGCCGAAGGCCGTCGCGCCCGACTCGGTGACCTTCCAGCCCTCGCCGTCGCCGCAGAACCCCAGGTTCTCCAGCCACATCGGCTCGTACCAGGAGAACGGGACGTACACCTCGGCGCAGTCGAGCTCGCGGCGCGGGTCGGCGATCCCGGCCTGCGCGTACACGTCGGCGGCGCAGTCCCTGCCGGCCTGCGGGCTGACGTTGTCGCGGCCCGCGAACGCCATCGGCTCCGAGCGCATCGCCGCCGCCTGCACCCACGCGGGCTTGCCGGGCGCCTTCTTCGCGGCGTCCTCGGACGCGAGCACCATCGCGCACGCGCCGTCCGACGACGGGCACGTGTCGAGGTAGCGGATCGGCTCCCACAGCATCGGCGTCGACTCGACCATCTCGCGGGAGATGCCGGGGATCTTCAGGTGCGCGTACGGGTTGCGCAGCGCGTTCTCCCGGTCCTTGACGGCGACGAGGTGCCCGATGTGCTCGGGCGCGCCGGTCCGGCGGATGTACGCGCGGATGTGCGGGGCGAAGTAGCCGCCCGCGCCCACCACCAGCGACGTCGTGAACGGCGAGTTCACCGTCAGCGCCCACGTCGCGTTCGACTCCGACTGCTTCTCCCACGCCAGCGTGAGCACCCGGTCGTGGACGCCGCTGCGGACGAGGTTCGCCGCGACGATCGCGGTGGACCCGCCGACCGACCCGGCCGTGTGCACCCGGATCAGCGGCTTGCCCGCGGCGCCCAGCGCGTCCGCGAGGAACAGCTCCGGCATCACGACGCCCTCGAACAGGTCGGGGGCCTTGCCGACGACGATCGCGTCGATGTCCCGCCAGGTCAGCCCCGCGTCGTCGAGCGCCCGCCGCGCCGCCTCGCGCAGCAGCCCCGCCATCGACACGTCCAGCCGCCTGGTCTTGTACTGCGTCTGCCCGACGCCGATGACCGCACAGGAGTTGGCCATTACTTCTCTCCCGACATCACGCACACGAGGTTCTGCTGCAGGCAGGGACCGGACGACGCGTGCCCGAGCGTCCGCGACGCCGTCCCGTCGTGGATCCGGGCCGCGGCCTCGCCGATCCGGATGAGGCCCGCCGCCATCAGCGGGTTCGCCGCGAGGGCCCCGCCGGACGGGTTGACGGCGACGCCGTCGCCGAGGCCGAGGGCCTCGCGCAGGATCAGCTCCTCGTGGCTGAACTGGGCGTGCAGCTCCGCGACGTCGACGCCCGCCGCGCCGGCCTTCTCCCCGGCGATCCGCGTCGACTCCGAGCGGGTCAGGTCGCGGGCGCCCGGCGAGTGCGGCTCGACGCGGTGGTCGAACCCGGTGATCCACGCGGGCCGCTCGCACAGCTCGCGCGCCCTGTCGCCGGCCGCGAGGACGATCGCCGCGGCGCCGTCCGTCAGCGGCGCGACGTCGTGCTCGCGCAGCGGCGCGACGTCGTAGCCGGCGCCGTCCGCGGGGTCGGGCAGGTCGAGGGCGAACGGGTTGCCGCGCCCGGCCGCGCGGGACCGCGCGGCCACCGCGCGCAGGTCGTCCTCCTTGGCGCCGGACCTCTCCATGTACGCGCGGGCCTGCATCGCGGCGAGCGACACGTGGTCGACGCCGAGCGGCGCCAGGTAGTACGGGTCGTGCTGCTGCGTGAAGATCGCGCGGATGTCGTTCTGCGTCGACTTGCCGAACCCGTACACCAGGGCCGTGTCGGTCTCGCCGGTCTGGAGCTTCACCCACGCCTCGTACAGCGCCCACGCGCCGTCCATCTCGACGTGGCTCTCGGAGATCGGCGGCCACGCGCCGACCGTGTCCAGCGCCGACACGAACGCGAACGGGGCGCCCTGGAGGTAGTCGCAGGACCCCGAGCAGGTGAACCCGAACCGGCTCAGCCCGGTCCGCTCCTTGATCTCGCCGATCACCGGGGCGAGGATCTCGGTCTCCAGCAGCCCCTGGTCCGCGCCGCTGTGCTCGCTCTGCGTGAAGGCGACGACGGCTACTTCTCGCATCAGAGGTAGTCCTTGATCTCGTCGAAGGGGACGTCCGGCTCGTCGATGGGCGCGAACCACTTGATGTTGTTCACGCTCGCGTCCCACTCCTCGCGGGGCCGCCACTCGGCCTTGACGCGCATGCCCATCCGGACCTGGTCGGCCGGGATGCCCGCGACCAGCGTCAGCATCGGGACGCCCGCGCCGTCCAGCAGGACGTACCCGGACACGAACGGCACCTCGGGCGCCCGCGGGTCGGGGATGTTGTTGACCGCGAACGTGGTCAGCGTGCCGACGTCCGGCAGCTCGACCTCCTCGGGCATCGGCACGCCGTCGCGCGGGCACGTCTCCTTCATCGGGACGATGACCGCCTCGCACACCGGGCACCGGTTGCCGAGGACGCGGCCCTCGGACATGCCCTCCAGGTACCGGCGCAGCGCCCGCCCGCCGCTCAGCCGGTACTCCAGCTTCGCCTGCGGGTTGATCATCGTGACTTCCGGCAGGAAGCACTCGATGTCGCCGATGGCGCCGGTGCGCTCCGCCCGCCACTTCGGCCGCACCCGCATCCCCGTCTTCAGGAACTTCGGCGGCTCCGCGCCCGCGTCGAACACGCCGACGTCCAGCGCGTGGACGAGCGCGGTGTCGGCGCCGTCCGGGCGGATCAGCGCCCACGCGAACGGACGGTCGAACGGGTGCTCCTTCGCCGGGTGCGGCACCCACGACCACGTGGTCACGGTGCCGGCGGGGCCGACCTCGACGAACTCGTCCGTGACGTCGTCGCCGGTGTCGGGGTCGTACTCGGCCGGCGGCACGAGCACGCGGCCCCCGCCCGTCCGGACGCCGACCAGCCGGCCGTCCCGCAGCTCGCTCAGGAACCGGCCGATGACCGGGCCGACCGAGCGGGTGTAGCCGCCGGGGAACTCGACGACGTGGTTCACGTCAGATGGCACTCTCACGGTCCTTCCAGTACGGGTCCCTGAGCTTGCGCTTGAGCAGCTTGCCGTTCGGCTCGCGCGGCATGGTCTCGATGAAGTCGATCGTCTTCGGCCACTTCATCCGCGCGAGCCGGCCCTCCAGGGACGCGAGGATCTCGGCCGCGAGGTCCGGGCCCGGCTCGACGCCCGCGGCGGGCTCCACGACCGCCTTGATCTGCTCGCCCCACTCGTCGTCGGGAATGCCGAACACGGCGACGTCCGCGACCTTGGGGTGCAGGGTGATCTCGTTCTCGATCTCGGCGGGGTAGATGTTCGCGCCGCCCGAGATGATCATGTCGGACTTGCGGTCGGACAGGAACAGGAAGCCGTCCTCGGTGAGGTAGCCGATGTCCCCGACGGTGAAGAAGTCCTTGAGCCGGTCCTTCTCCGTCTTCGCCTTGTCGCCCTTGTACTCGAAGTCCGCACCGGCCATCTTCATGTAGATCGTGCCGTGCGTCCCCGCCGGGACGGGTTCGCCGTCATCGTCCACGATGAGCAGTTCGCTGATCGGCCACGCGTTCCCGACCGTCCCGGGGTGCGCCCGCCAGTCCTCCGGGCTCGCGATCGTCCCGCCGCCCTCGGTCGCCGCGTAGTACTCCCAGATGCAGTCGCCCCACCACTCGAGCATCCGCTGCTTGATCGGCACCGGGCACGGCGCGGCCGCGTGGATCGCCCACTTCATCGACGACACGTCGTACCGGTTCCGGACGTCCTCGGGGAGCGCCAGCAGCCGCTTGAAGTGCGTCGGCACCATGTGGGTGTTCGTGACGCGGTGCTCCTGGATGACCCGCAGGCAGTCCTCGGCGTCCCACTTGTCGGTGTAGACGAGCGTGTGCCCCATGTGCAGGGCCGTCCCACCGAACTGGGTCACGGCCGTGTGGTAGTTCGGCGACGTGATCAGGTGCGCCTGCGGCTCGCCGCCCGCCGGCCGCCCCGGCGGGATGCCGAACAGGCCCAGCAGGAACGTCAGCAGCTCCGCGCTGTCGTCCGGGTCGATCCCCATCAGCGCGCGCTTCACGCCCTTGGGCCGTCCGGTCGTCCCGGACGTGTAGTGCATCGTCGCGCCGTTGGTGCGGTCGTCCGGCAGCGTGTCCGGCCTGCCGTCGACGAGCTCCTCGTACGGCCGGAACCCCTCGACGTCGCCGAACGCGAACCGCCGGTGCGCCTCGATGGACTCGCCCGCCCGCGCGCCTTCCTGCGCGTACCGCTCGTGGACGAAGAACGCCTTCGCTTCGCTGTCCTCGACGATGTAACCGATCTCCGGACCGGTCAGGTGCCAGTTGATCGGGGTGTAGTACCAGCCCGCCTGCAACGCCGCGAGGTAGAGCACCACTCCCTCGACGCCGTTCGGCACGAGCCCGCAGATCCCGTCGCCCGTCTTCAGGCCGAGACCGCGAAGCCCGTGGACGAGCCGGTTCGAGCGCGCGAGCAGGTCGCCCGCGGTGTACCGCGTCCCGTCCGGATCGACGGCGGCCACCCATTCGGGGTCGGCCTGCGCCAACCGCCAAAAGCCCAACGCTCCCATCGGGTCTCCCTCCGTGAGCACGGGTGAGCGCCGTCACACTCCGGCGCCCGACTGCCAAAGTAGATCACGTTCTCGTTTTGCAGAGCAAGACCTACCGGCCGGGGAGGACTCTTACTAGAATCTGTTCTCGTTTCTTAGCCTGCAGGAGGGGACCGCCGTGGAACGGCTGCCGATCAGCACCGAGCACTGCACCGTCGAGCGCGACGGTCACGTCGTCATCGTCACGATGAACCGCCCGGAGGCCCGCAACGCCTTCAGCGGGAGCATGCTGCTCGGTCTCGCGGAGGCGTGGCAGTACATGTCCGACACGCCCGAAGTCCGGGTCGGGATCCTCACCGGGGCGGAGGGCACGTTCTGCGCGGGCGCCGACCTGAAGGCGATGGGGCAGCCGCCGTCCGACCCCGAGATCAAGGCGCGGATGGACCGCATCGAGAACTGGCACTGGAAGGGCCTGCTCCGCGAGGGCCGCCCCACGAAGCCGCTCATCTGCGCCATCGAGGGCTGGGCCGTCGCCGGCGGCACCGAACTGCTCGCGGGCACCGACCTGCGCGTCGTCGCCGAGAGCGCCACCCTCGGCCTGTACGAGGCCAAGCGCGGCCTCTTCCCGATGGGCGGCTGCGCGATCCGGCTCCCCCGCCAGATCGGCTACGCGAACGCGATGGACATCCTGCTGACCGCCCGCTCGGTGACCCCGCAGGAAGCCCTCGCGATGGGCCTCATCAACAAGATCGTCCCGGACGGCACCGCCCTCGCCGCCGCCCGCGAGCTCGCCGACCAGATCGCCGAGTGCGGCCCCCTCGCCGTCCAGGCCATCCTGCGCACCTACCGCGAGACCGAGCACCTCGCGGAGGAGGAGGCCCTCAAGATCTCCGACGAGATCGGCTGGCCCGTCATCGGCTCCGAAGACGCCAAGGAGGGCTCCAAGGCGTTCAAGGAGAAGCGCGCCCCCGTCTACAAGGGCAAGTAGCGCCCCGCACCTCTACCCGGCCGTCCCTGAGGCGGCCAGGTAGAGGAACAGGGCGCACAAGAACAGCCAGACGGCCAGAAAGCCGACATGGCCCGCGACCGCCGCACGTCTCCCCCAGGGGCCCGGCGGCACGAGCGCCATGCCGTCCCGATGCGCCCCGGCCCGCGCCAGGACGGCCTCGACCTCGGCCGCCATCGCGGCCGCGGACGCGTACGGGCCGAAGGTCGGCGCCGGCAGCGGCGCCCGCGGCCCCGTCCGCGTCGTCACGACGAGCCCGTACCCGGCCGTCGGGCCGCGCGGCACGATCGCGATCTTCGCGACGTCCCGCCACGGCACGCGCCCGGACGTCCAGCCCCTCCGCCAGGCGATCCCCCGCGCGTCCACCGTCGTCCGCGCCCATGGGGGCCGTCCGGTGAGGAGCACGGC
Organism: Actinomadura sp. WAC 06369; assembly: GCF_003947565.1. Taxonomy (NCBI): domain Bacteria; kingdom Bacillati; phylum Actinomycetota; class Actinomycetes; order Streptosporangiales; family Thermomonosporaceae; genus Actinomadura; species Actinomadura sp. WAC 06369. The sequence continues at coordinate 22,534 of NZ_QHJN01000125.1, forward strand.
GGTGCAGACCAGCAGCGGCGCGGCGATCATCATGCCCTTCGGCCCCAGCAGCGCGATGACGCCGGCGGCGTAGCAGGTCAGCGTCACGAGGACGGGCAGCGCGACCGCCCACCGCCGACGCGGTCGCAGGACGAGCGCTTCCGTGCCCTCAGCCGCGATCACAGGGCGAGGTTAGCGACGCGCCGCCCGGCCGTCCGCCGGAGGACGCCGAGGGACGCCCCGAGGTTCACCCGCGGGGCGCGGTGTCCGCTGGCGGACACGCCATTGACCAGGGAGAACGCGCCGCAGCATGATTTCTCGCCTCAATGAGGGGGAATTCATGACACGGACCTTCGCCGCCGCCTGCGCGGCCGCCTGCGCGGCCGCCGCACTCCTGCTCGCCGCCTGCGGCGCGGCACCCGCCGAGCCGCGGGCGGAGGCCGCGGCGACCGCCCCGGCCGTCGAGAAGCGCACGGTCACCAAGAAACGCTCGATCCCCTACAAGACCACGAAGGTGAACGACCCGTCCCTCGCCAAGGGCACCACGCGCGTGAAGCGGCGCGGGGTCAAGGGCGTCATGACCTACACCTACGAGGTCACGTACACGGGCGGCGAGCCGACCGGCAAGAAGCTGCTCGGCAAGAAGGTGACCAGGAAGCCCGTCACCCGGGTCGTCGCGGTCGGCACCAAGGCGGAGCCGCGGTGCGACGAGAACTACAGCGGCGCGTGCGTGCCCATCGCGTCCGACGTCGACTGCGCGGGCGGCAGCGGCAACGGCCCCGCCTACGTCAGCGGCCCCGTCCGCGTGGTCGGCACCGACATCTACGACCTGGACCGCGACGGCGACGGCACCGCCTGCGACAGCTAGCGGACAGCGGGCCGGCGAGGAGGGGTCCGCGCACTCGGGGCAGCGGACCCCGCCAGGCGGCGCGTTCGGGCGGTACCCCGCGTTGCGCGAGTGAATCTGGACATATAAAGTCCAGATTGCCTCTTTCCCTTCCGGAGGCGTGAACACTCGGGGCGGTCTGGATGTTTCCTTGTCAGGTGGTCGACCGGCCGCGCTCGCCCGCTCGGGCGTGGGCGGCGGTGCCGGCGGTCGCGGTCGGGATCTTCGCGCTGACGACCTCGGAGCTCCTGCCCGTGGGCCTGCTCACCCCGGTCGGCTCCGACCTGGACGTGCTCGTCGCCGCGTTCGACCTGTCCACCGCGCTGGGCGCCCTCATCGGCGGCGCCACGATCGACCGCACCGCGACCACCGGCGTCCTGTGGGTCGCCGGTCTCCTCGCACTGCTCGCCGCGGCGGCCGTCGGCGCGGCCCCGAGACCCCGCACGTACTGACCGACCCGCAACGAAAGGCCGTCATGTCGCACGACTTCGTCAACCCCGCCGCCCTGCACGACCCGACCGGCTTCGGCTACAGCCACGTCGTCCGCACCCCGGGCGGCCTGGTGTTCGTCGCCGGCCAGTACGCGTCCGACGCGGAGGGGAACGTCACCTCGGACGACTTCGCCGAGCAGGTCGACCGCTCGCTGGAGAACCTGGGCACCGCCCTGGCCGCGGTGGACCTCGGCTACGCCGACGTCGTGCGGCTCCGCACCCACATCGTCGACCACGACATGGACAAGCTCGCCGTCCTCGCCGCCCGGATCGAGCGGATCTGGGGCAAGCGTCCGCCCACGCAGACGCTCACGGGCGTGGCCTCGCTCGCGCTCCCGGGCATGCTCTTCGAGGTCGACGCCGTCGCGGTCCGCCCGTGACCGGAGCCCCGGCACCTGCCGGACGGGGGGATGCTCCTATAGATGTCAAGCGGCTAGATCAAGGCCGTTGACGGTGGTTGCTGGTGGGACCAGGGCGTGGTAGACCTCGCGGGCGATGTAGCGTTTGAGGCATCGGATGATCTCTTTCTTGCTCA
>NZ_QHJN01000126.1:0-24409 GCF_003947565.1 Actinomadura sp. WAC 06369
CCCCCGGAAGACCGACCTCCGGAAGGCCGCCCACCGGACGTCCGTCCCGCGGACGGCGGGGCGGACGGGACACCCGACGACCGGGGAGGAGCGCGATGACGGTCACCGGCGGCACGCGCGGAAGCGGCCTTCGGGAGAAGGCCGGGCCCGCCCGGCGGCCCGCCGCGGGGGCGTGGGCCGTGGCGGCGTGGGCGGCGGCGATCGTCGCGGCGTTCGCCGCCGGATGGTGGCTGCGCCGCGCCGGGATCGCCACCGAGGACGACCTGCCGCCGCTGCACGCGCGGGCGCGGGAGCATCCGCTGACCTGGCGGATGCTGCCCGCGGCGGCGGTCGCCGCCGCCGGCGTCGCCGTCCTGCCGGTGCTGGCCGCGCGGCTGCCGTGGCGGTGGCTGCCGCCCGCCGCGTGGGCGGGCGCCGCGCTGTGGGCGGTGGCGCTGGCCGTGGCGGACGGGCCGGGCGCGCTCGCCGCGCCGCTGGACGCCCCCACCGAGTACCCCGCCGGGATGGCGCAGCTGCGCCCGGACGTCCTGGAGTGGCTGCGCACGTTCACCGAGCGGCTGCACGGCTACACCACGCACGTCCGCGGGCACCCGCCCGGGCCGATGCTGGTGCTGTGGGCGCTGGAGGCGGCCGGGCTGGGCGGCACCGGATGGCTCGCCGCGGCGATCATCGCGGCGGGGGCGTCGGCGGCGGCCGCGATCGCGGTCACCGTGCGGTGCACGGCGGGGGAGGAGGCCGCGCGGGCCGCCGTCCCGTTCCTGGTGCTGGCGCCGCTGGCGCTGTGGGTCGCGACCGCCATGGACGCGTTCTTCCTCGGCGTCGGGGCGTGGGGGACCGCGCTCGTCGCCGTCGCGGCGCGCCGTGCCGGGCGCGCCGCGGTCCCGGCCGCGGCCGGCGGCGGCCTGCTGCTGGGATCCCTGCCGTACCTCAGCTACGGGCTGCTGCCGCTGTTCGCCGTGCCCCTCGCCGTGCTGGCGGGGACGCGTCCCCGCCGCGCCGCGGTCGCGGCCGGGGCGGCGGGCCTGGCGGTGGTGCCCGTCGCCCTGACCGTCCTGGGCTTCCGGTGGCCCGACGGGGTCCGCGCCACCCTGGACACCTACCTGATCAGCGGTGGGTCGGCGCAGCGGCCCTACTGGTACTTCCTGTTCGCCGACCTCGCGGTGCTGGGCCTGCTGACCGGCCCCGCCGTCGCGCACGCCCTGCCCCGGACGCTGGGCGTCCTGCGGCGGGCCGCGCGGCTGCGGGCGGCGGTGCCGGGCCTCGGGACGGCGCTCCCGGCGGGCGCGGCGCTGCTGGGCACCCTGGCGCTGGACGTGTCGGGCGTCACCAAGGGGGAGGTGGAGCGGATCTGGGTGCCGTTCGCGGCGTGGCTGGTGGTGGCCGCGGCCGTCCACCGGCCTCCGGCGCGGGCCTGGCTGGCCGCGCAGGCGTGCACCGCCCTGGCCGTCCAGGCGCTGGTCCTGTCTCCCTGGTGACCGCCGCCGCCGAAGACGCCCCCGACTGAAGCGGGCTCTGGCCTGCGGAAACGGGCGCCTCGAAAGAAGGTCGAGGAAAGGTCTGGAGCGTTGTCGATACGGCGGGGTCCCGTTCGACGTGTCAGTGAGAGGCCGCCGCGACACCGCACGGAAGGACCACCGCCATGACCGCCACCCGCATCCCCGCCACCGCCGCCGCGACCGGGGACCGCCGCACCGGGCGGCGCGTCCTGTGGGGCGCGCAGATCCTGATCGCGGCGTTCCTGCTGGTCGCGTCCGGGCTGCCCAAGTTCGTCGGGCAGGCCGACGCCGTCGAGACGTTCGCCGCGCTCGGCTGGAACGACTTCATGCGGTACTTCGTCGGCGCCGTCGAGGTCGCGGGCGCGGTCGGCCTGGTGATCCCCCGGCTGGCGGGTCTGGCCGCGATCGGCCTGATCGGGCTGATGATCGGCGCCGCCCTCACCCAGCTGCTGGTGATCGAGTCGGCGTGGGCGCTGTTCCCCGTCGCGCTCGGCGCCGTGTTCGCCGCCGTCGCCTGGGACCGCCGCGCCGACACCCGCGCGCTGCTGGCCGACCCGCGGTCGCTGCTGCGCCGCTGACCCCCGCCCGCCGTATGCGCGTCCCTGACCGGTGGCGCGCCGGGCCCGCCGCACGGTCAGGACGGCGGCCACGTGACGATCGTGTGGCCCCAGGTCAGGCCCGCGCCGAACCCCGCCAGCAGCACCAGGTCCCCGGGTGCGGGCGGACGGGCCCGCAGCGCGGTGTCGAGCGCGTAGGGGAGGCTGGCGGCGCCGATGTTGCCGACGTCGTGGCCGGCGATCGCGAGCTGCCCGGGCTCCAGCCCGGCGTCGGGCGCCAGCGAGGCGACCAGCGCCGGGTTCGGCTGGTGCGGCACCACCAGCGCCAGGTCCGCGGGCTTGATCCCGGCGCCGTCCACCGCCTCGGCCACCAGCCGCGGGAACGTCGCGGCGATGAAGTCGCGGACCGCGCGGCCGTCCATGCGGATGGTGTGCTCGCGCTCCGCCAGCGTCTCGGCCGACGCGGGGCGGCGGCCCCCGCCCGCGGGGATCAGCACGTCGCCGGCGCGGGTGCCGTCCGAGCCGAGTGTGACCGGCCCGATCCCGTAGGGGGAGGGGACGGGCCCGACGACGGCCGCGGCGGCGCCGTCGCCGAACAGCGCGGCCGTCCCCCGGTCGGCAGGGTCGAGGAACTTGGAGTACACCTCCACGCCGATGACCAGCGCGCACGGCGGCGCGCCCCGCTGGGTCGCCAGCCACCCCACGGCGGTCTGCAGCCCGTAGACGAACCCGGTGCAGGCGGCGGCGACGTCGAACGCGGCGGCGTGCCGGGCGCCCAGCAGCGCCTGCACGCGGCACGCCGTGGAAGGGCCGAGCTCGTCGGGCGTGGAGGTGCCCAGCACGATCAGGCCGACGTCGTCGGGGCGGATCCCGGCGTCGGCCATGGCGCGGCGGGCGGCGTGCGCGGCCAGGTCCGAGGACGCCTCGGAGCCGGCGGCGACCCGGCGCTCGCGGATGCCGGTGCGGCGCTCGATCCAGCCGGGGTCCAGGCCCAGCGAGCGCGACACCTCCTCGCTGCGGACCCGCCGCCGCGGCAGGTGGGAGCCGGTGCCGCGGATCGCCCAGCCGGGCGCGCCGCCCGGTGCGCGCCCGTCCGGTCCGGAATACGGGGCTTCCCGCGGCCCGCTCGCCGCGGGCCCGGTCGTCGGTCGCTGGTTCGGCCAGGTCATGCGTCGCTCCCTCGCGCCCGGCTCGCCGCCGGTGATCGTGGTCGGCTGCATTCTCGGCTGACGGTCCCGCCCGGCTTTTCTCGGCCGGCCCTTCTCGATCCCCCTATCCGGACGGCCGTTCCGCCGGCGCCCCGAGCGCGCGGAACCCGCGGGGAACGGGTTCCGGACGCGCCGCCGACGGTTGCCAGACCGATCCCATAAAGGAATAATCCCATTTCGGGATTTCCGTTCTATATCGAGATGTTCAGCGGCCTTTATCGAAAAAGAAACGAGAGTCTTCCTTCCAGGTAAGGAGACACCGCGTGGCCTCGCCCTCTTTCCGCCCGGCCGACGAGCTCAAGCCCGACGACGTGTGCGCGTTCCTGTTCGCCGGAACCGGATCGGCCGCCGTCCCCGACCTGCCCGCACTGGCCCGCTCCGGACCCGCCGCCGCCCGCGCCGTCGCCGACGTCCTGGACGCCGTCCAGGAGGGCCTGCCCCGCACCGGCTGGCCGTCGCTGCGGACGATCCTGCTGGACGACCCCGCCGCCTACCGCGCCGCCGCCCGCGCCCCCGGCGTCGCCCAGCTGTGCGGGTACGCCGCGTCCGTCGCCGTCGACCGCGCGCTGCGCACCGCCGGGGTGACGCCGCGCATCGCCGTCGGGCAGAGCTTCGGCGAGATCGCCGCGACCGTGTCCGCGGGCGCGTTCACGATCGCCGACGGCGCCCGCATGGCCGTCGCGCTCGTGGACGTCCTCGCCCGCCGCGGCGCCGGCGGCGGCATGGCCCTGCTGGAGACCGGCGAGGACGGCGCCCGCGACCGCATCGCCGCCGCCGGCGCCCCCGGCGTCGTCGTGGCCTGCCTCAACGCACCCGGCGTCACGGTCGTGTCCGGCCCTGACGCGGACCTGGACAAGGTCCTGGACGCCGCCCGCGACGGCGGCGTCCGCGCCGTGCGGCTCGCCGTGCCCTACCTGTCGCACCATCCCGCCATGGCCGGCGCCGACGACGAGTGGTACGCGACGATCCGCGCGTTCCCGCAGCGCCCCCTGGAGATCGCCGTGCACTCCCCGGTGCGCGGCCGCGCCTACCGCGACGACGACGACCTGCACCGCGCCCTGGCCGACTGCATCGTCAAACCCGTCCGGCTCCCCGACACCCTGCGGCAGGTCGACGCCGCGGGCGCCACCGTGTTCACCGAGGCCGGACCCGGCGACGCCCTGTGCCAGTGCGCCCGCCTCACCCTGCCCGGCGCCCGCGTCCTCGTCCCGCTGCGCGACCGGCCCCGCCGCTCCGCCGGCGGCGCCACCGGCAAGGCCGCCTCCAGCGCGACCACCGACCCCTCCGCCCGACGGGAGCAGCCGCGATGACCCACACCATGCCCGACGGCGGGCCCGACGGCGCGGAACCGGCGCCGGTGGCCGCGCACGGCGTCCCCGACCCCGACCTGCTGGCGTTCGCGCGCGGCGGCGCCCGCGACGACAAGATCCGGGCGCGGCTCGCCGAGGCCGTCCCCGCCGACTGCTTCGCCTACCCCGACGGGCTCACCGCCCGCGAGCACCAGGCCCTCACCTACCGGCGGCTGCGCCGCGCCGGGCTCGCCGCGCCGCCCGCCGCCGAACTGCTGGACGACCCGCCGCTGCTGTGCGCGCTGCTGGAACGCGCCGCGATCGCCGACCCCGCCCTGTTCCACGTCACGATGCTGCACTACACCCTCGCGTACGGGCCCGTCCTGCGGTTCGGCGCCGGGCAGGACGGCCCGGGTGGCGCGGCGGGCGCGGCACTGGAGTCGATGGACTCCTTCGGCACCCTGCTGATGACCGAGGTCGGCCGCAGCAACAGCCACCTGTCGCCCCGGACGATCGCGCGCCACGACCCCCGCACCGGCGGGTTCGTCCTCACCACCCCCGACGCCGCGGCCGCCAAATTCCCCACCAACACCGCCCACCCCGCACTGCCCAAGACCGCCGCCGTCTACGCCACCCTCGAGCACGGCGGCGAGGAACGCGGCGTGTTCGTGTTCATGGTGCCGCTGCGCGGCCCCGGCGGGCGCATCGCCGACGGCGCCCGCATCGTCCCCGCGCCCGAGACGACCGGCCTGCAGATCGACTACGGCGCCGTCCGCCTCGACGGGCTCCGCGTCCCCTACGAGGCGTGGCTGCGCGACGGCGCGGGCATCGCCCCCGACGGCGCCTTCCACGACCCCGCCGGCACCCCCGCCGCCCGCCTCACCCGCTCCATGGCGATCGCGCCCGCGGTGTGGCGGGCCGTCATCTCCGCGTCGGCCGCCGTCACCCGCGCGTCCGCCGGGATGCTCCTCGCGCACTCCGCCGGCCGCGCCACCCTCGGCCGCCTCGCGCCCCGCCGCGCCCTCACCGACTACCGCAACCAGCGCGAGGCGGTGCTGTCGGCGCTGGCGTCCGGATACGCGCTCACCGCCGTCGCCGCGCACGTCCAGGCCCGCCGCACCTCCGCCGACGCGCCCGGCGCGACCGCGGCGAGCCCCGGCGACGCCGGGCCCGACACCGCGTGGGCGCCCTGGTCGGCCGTCGACCGCGACCTGGCGCTGCTGAAGGCCGCCGCGACCGTCCAGGCGCAGGAGACCGTCTCGGCGTGCCGCGTGCACAGCGGCGCCCCCGGCTTCGCCGCCGTCGAACGGCTCAACGCCTACCGCGGCCTCACCCACGCCTACATGAACGCCGGCGGCGACAACGAGCTGATCCTCTACGACACCGCCCGCGCGATGGCCGACCTCGACCGCTACACGCCCCCGCCCGCCGAACCCGGCCCGCCCGACGGCGGCGACCTAGCCTCCCCGGCGGTGTGGCGGTTCCTGGCGGGCGAGACCGAGCGGCGGATGCGCGACCGGCTCGCCGCCCGCGTCGCCGCGGCCCGCGACGCCGGCGCCGACCCGTTCACCGCGTGGAACGACAACCTCGTCCTGGCCGCCCGCACCGCCACCGCCTGCGCCGACCGCATCACCCTGGAGATCCTCGTCCGCGCCCTGGACACCGGCCCCGCCGCGCTGCGGCCCGTGCTGACCCTGCACGCCCTCAACTGGATCGACCGCCGCGCGGGCGACCTGCTCAACGAGGGGGTGCTGCCGCCGGGCGCGCTGGACGAGGCGTGGGCGGCGCGGCGCCGCGTCTGCGACGACCTCGCCCCCCGCGCCGGGGACCTGGCGGCCGCGTTCGACCTGCCCGCCGAGATCACCGCGCCGACGGCCTTCCTCACCGGCTGACCCCGTCCCGCCGCCCGGGGACAACGGGACGGTGAAAGCCGAGAAAAGCGCGCGCCACGCCGCGACTTGCCCGAGGATGCGGGGGAACCCGCGCGAGGTGACTACCGTTCTCGTAGGAGACTCGTAGAGACCCGCGCGGGTGACCGGCACCCGCAATCGATACGGAGGTAGCAACAGTGGGAGTCAGTCTGAGCAAGGGCGGCAACGTCTCGCTGACGAAGGAGGCTCCCGGACTGACCGCCGTGGTGGTGGGTCTGGGCTGGGACGTGCGCACCACGACCGGGACCGACTTCGACCTGGACGCCAGCGCCCTGCTGCTCAACGCGGAGAACAAGGTCCTGTCGGACCAGCACTTCGTGTTCTTCAACAACCTCAAGAGCCCCGACGGCTCGGTCGAGCACACCGGCGACAACCTCACCGGCGAGGGCGAGGGCGACGACGAGCAGATCCAGGTGGGCCTGTCCACCGTCCCGGCCGAGGTCACCAAGATCGTGTTCCCGGTGTCCATCTACGACGCCGACAGCCGCCAGCAGAACTTCGGCCAGGTCCGCAACGCGTTCATCCGCGTGGTGAACAAGGCCGACAACAGCGAGATCGCCCGCTACGACCTGTCGGAGGACGCCTCGACCGAGACCGCCATGGTGTTCGGCGAGCTGTACCGCAACGGCGAGGAGTGGAAGTTCCGCGCCGTCGGCCAGGGCTACGCCTCGGGCCTGTCGGGCATCGCGTCCGACTTCGGCGTCAACGTCTGACACGCGCGCCGCGGAAGGCGGGCCCGGGATCCGGTCCCGGGCCCGCCTTCCCCGTGCCGGGCCCCTCATCGAGCGTTCGGCAGCGGGTGTCCGGCCGTGCGCCGGGGCGGCGCTCAGCCGGACGGGACGACGGCCATCGCCTCGATCTCGACCAGCAGGTCGTCGCGGACCAGGCGCGCCACCTCGACCAGCGACGCCGCGGGCGCCAGGCCGCCCGGCAGCATCTCCTCCCGGACGGCCCGCACCACGCCGACGCCGCGCGCGTCCAGCAGGAAGTACCCCAGCCGCACGACGTGCTCCCACCGCGCCCCGGCCGCCTCCAGCGCGGCCCCGAGGTTGGCGAACACCTGCCGGGTCTGGGCCTCCAGGTCGCCGGGCCCCACCAGGTTCCCGTCCCCGTCCAGCGCGATCTGGCCGCTGAGGACGACCAGCCGCCCCGGCACGTCGGCCGACACCGCGTGGCTGTAGCCGGGGCCGGGCGGCAGCCCCGGCGCGTCGATCTCCCGGATTCCGGTCCCCTCGCGGGGACCGCGTTCGTTCATCGGATCATGCTCGTCCACCCGGGCACGCTACCGGCCGCCCCGGGCCCGCAGGCACCGGCCGTCCGCGCGGGCGCCCGCCCTCGGTCACGGGCGCAGGTCGACCGAGACGTGCGGGGACAGCGCCTTCAGGAAGTCGGGCGCGTCGAACACCTCCCCGGCGGACACGACTCCCGCGGCGCGGACCCGCCCCGACAGCACGCGGCCGACCGCCTCCACGACGAGCGGCGCGGTGACGGCGTAGATGTCGCGGCCCCGCGCCACGGCGCGCCGCTCGGCGCCGCCGGAGCGCACGACGACGTCGACGAGGAAGGTCTGCGCGGAGCGCCCGGTCCCGTCGGCCGCGGCCGGCGCGGGCGTGTCCGGCGACGCCACGTCCCCGGCCGCCTCGACCGTCATGTAGGTGCGCACCTCGGGGATCGGCAGGTGGTGGGGGACGGTGACGACGTCGGCCATCGAGAACTCCCCGATCACGGACCGGGTCCCCAGCGGCGCGGGGAAGGGCCACTCCAGGACCGGCGGGTCGTCGTGGCGGTACTCCAGCCGCCCGTTGGCGTGGCGGACGCGGCCGCCGCCGCGCCGCTCCCGCGACACCCGGCCCGAGGCGCGCGTCCCCTCCGTGGGGTGCCAGCCGCTCAGCCCGTAGGCGATGTGCGCCTCGTCGGCGGACGCCCAGTCGCCCATCGCCGCGGTGACCAGCAGGTCGCCGAGGCCGCCGAAGAAGGCCATCGCGGGGACGACCACCGCCCCCGCGGCGCGGGCCCGGTCGCCGAAGTGCGCGAACGTGTCGGCGTTGGCCTCGATCTCTGCGGCCACGTCCAGGTACGGGACGCCCGCCCGCAGGGCCGCGTCGATCACGGGCGCGGCCGTCGCGGCGAAGGGCCCGGCGGCGTTGACCACCGCCGCCGCGCCGGCCAGCGCCCGGTCGAGGGAGGCCGGGTCGCCGACCGTCGCGGGCCGCGCCGCCAGCCCCGGGCGGGACGCCGCGAGCTCCCGCAGCCGGCCTTCGTCGCGGCCGGACGCCACCGGGACGAACCCGCGCTCCAGCAGCTCGTCCACCACGAAGCGCCCGGTGTGCCCGTACGCGCCGAACACCGCCACCGTCTGTCCCGATCCCACGGTCTCTCCCATGTGCTTGAACGATCAACCACGGAGATTCTGGCGCGGGCACCCGCCCGGCCGCGAGCGTCTGGAACGCCATGATCCGTACACTTTCGGACATGGATACCGTCGCGCTGGCCGTCACCGACGGGATGCTCCACTTCGAGCTGTCCCTGGCCCACGAGGTCTTCGGCGCCGCACCGGCCGGCGTGCCGGGCCCCTGGTACGACCTCGCCGTGTGCGGGCCGGCCCCCGTGCGGATCGGCCGGTTCGCCCTGGAACCCGACGCCGGACTCGACCGGCTCGCCCGCGCCCGGACCGTGATCGTGCCGGGCTGGGCCGACACCGGCGCCGACCCGCCCGCCGAACTGGTCGACGCGGTGCGCGCGGCCCACGCCGCCGGAGCGCGCGTGGCGTCCCTGTGCACCGGCGCGTTCGTGCTCGCCGCCGCCGGCCTGCTGGACGGCCGGCGCGCGACCACGCACTGGGCGCACACCGCCGCGCTCGCCGACCGCCACCCCCGCGTCCGGGTCGACCCGGACGTCCTCTACGTGGACGAGGGCAGCGTCCTGACCTCCGCGGGCAAGGCCGCCGCCATGGACCTGTGCCTGCACCTGGTCCGCCGCGACCGCGGCTCCGCGGTCGCCAACGCGGTCGCGCGCCGCCTGGTCGTGCCGCCGCACCGCGACGGCGGCCAGGCCCAGTTCGTCACCGCCCCGGTGCCCGCCCCGGACGGCCACCCCCTCGCCGAGCTGTTCGCGTGGGCGATCGAGCGGCTCGACCGGCCGCTGACCGTGACCGACCTGGCCCGCCGCGCCCGGATGAGCCCGCGGAACCTGGGCCGCCACTTCCGGGCGGCGACCGGCACCACCCCGCTGCAGTGGCTGCTGACCCAGCGGATCCGCCTCGCCCAGGAACTGCTGGAGACCACCGACGACGGCGTCGACGCCGTCGCGGCGGCCACCGGCATGGGCAGCGCCGCGACGCTGCGCCGGCACTTCCACCGCACCGTCGGCGTCCCGCCCGACGCCTACCGCCGCACCTTCCGCCGCACCCGCGGCACCGCGCCCGTCGGGTCCGCGCCTAGCGGGGCGCGGCCAGCAGCTCCTCCCGCAGCCGCGTCTTGAGGATCTTCCCGCCGGGGTTGCGGGGCAGGCCCTCCGCGCGGAACCACCAGTGGGCCGGGACCTTGAACGCCGCGATCCGCCCCGCCAGGAACTCCCGCGCGTCCCCGGCGGTGAGCTCCGCCCCCGGCCGCGGCACGACCACGGCGCCGACCTCCTCGCCCAGCACGTCGTGCGGGACGCCGATCACCGCGCAGTCGGCCACCGCCGGATGCTCGTACAGGGCCGCCTCCACCTCGGCGCAGTACACGTTCTCCCCGCCGCGGATCAGCATGTCCTTGGCCCGGTCGACGATGTAGACGAACCCGTCGGCGTCCACGCGGGCCAGGTCGCCGCTGCGGAACCAGCCGTCCGCGAACGCGCGGGCGGTCTCCTCGGGCCGGTTCCAGTAGCCCTTGATGACGTTGGGCCCCTTGATCAGCAGCTCGCCGACCTCGCCCGCCGGCAGGTCGGCGCCGTCCGGCCCGACGCCTTCACGTCGCACACCGCCACCGGCGGGCCGACGCTGTCGGGCCGCTCCAGGTAGTTGACGCCGCCGTTGTAGGTGGTGACCGACGACGTCTCGGTCAGCCCGTACCCGTTGCCCGGCACCCGGTCGGGCAGCCGCTCGCGGATCGTGTCGACCAGCGCGGGCGCGGCCGGCGCGCCGCCGTAGCTGACGCCGGTGAGGCTGGAGGTGTCGTAGGCGTCGAAGTCGGGCGAGGTCAGCACCTGCCAGGCCATGGTGGGCACGCCGCCGAACCCGGTGACCCGCTCCCGCTCGATGAGCCGCAGCGCCTCGGCGGCGTCCCACTTGTACATCAGCACGACGGTGCCGCCCTGCAGGGCGCTGGACACCAGCACCGAATGGCAGCCGGTGGCGTGGAACAGCGGCACGCTCAGCAGCGTCACCCGGCGCTGCGGCGCCATCAGCTCCGCCACCGGGCGGCCCGCGCGGACCCCCGCCGACGCCAGCCCGTAGGCGAGGCCGATCGGGTTGCCGGTGATGTTGCGGTGGGTGCCCAGCGCGCCCTTGGGGCGGCCGGTCGTGCCGGACGTGTAGAAGATCGTCGCGTCGTCCTCGGGCTCGAGCGCGACGTCCGGCGGGGCGGCCGCCGCCGCGCCCCCCGCGGCGTGCAGGGCCGCGTCGACCACGGCGTCGAAGTCCTCGGCGCCCGCCGGCGCGCCCGTGTCGCCGGGACGGGCGACCAGGACGGCGGCGTCCAGGCCGGGCAGCACGCCGGCGAGGCGCTCGGCGCGCTGCGCGTCGGCGACCAGCACCCGCGCGCCGCTGTCGCGTAGCCCGAACTCCAGTTCCGCGGCGCGCGCGTAGTGGCCGGCGAACGTCAGCCGGTCGCCCTCGTAGACGATGAAGTCGGCGTCGCCGTGCGCGCGGGACGCCTCCAGCACGTCCCGCAGGGTGGGCGGCGCGTGCTTCCACACGCGGGTCCGCACCCCGCGGATGTCGATCTCGTCCATCTCGAACGGCTGCCCGGGGGCCGTCATGGCCGCCCGGACCTCGGCGATGCTCCGCACCTTCGCGCCTCCAGCGGGTCGCGGCGCCCTCCCGCCCGGCACCGGACGCCGAACACGGTTCGGTGCGCCGTCCCGGAAATGTATGACCCGCGTCACGTCCAGGTCAACGCCCCGACGCGCCCCCGGCATGCTCCCGGGCGGCTCCCGGCGCGCCCCGGCCGCGTGCCCGCCGTGCGCCGGGCGGCGGGCGGCGCGCCGGCCCCGAGGGCCGCGCCGGCGGGCGCCCGCTCGTCCGGAGCGGTGATCTCCACCTGCGACAATGGGGACATGACCGAGCGCGGGCCGATCGAGTACTGGTTGTCGGACATGGACGGTGTCCTGGTGCACGAGGGGCGGCCCGTCCCCGGCGCCGAGGAGTTCGTGGACCGCCTCGCCGCCTCCGGCAAACCCTTCCTGATCCTCACCAACAACTCCATCTACACCCGGCGCGACCTGTCGGCGCGGCTGGCGGCGCTGGGGCTGCGGGTGCCCGCCGAGTCGATCTGGACGTCGGCGCTGGCGACCGCGCGGTTCCTGGCCGACCAGCGCCCGCAGGGGTCGGCGTACGTGATCGGGGAGGCGGGGCTGACGACGGCGCTGCACGAGAACGACTTCGTGCTGACCGACATCGACCCCGACTACGTGGTGCTGGGGGAGACCCGCACCTACAGCTTCTCCCAGATCACCAAGGCCGTCCGGCTCATCGAGGGCGGCGCCCGGTTCGTGGCGACCAACCCCGACCCGATCGGCCCGTCGCCCGAGGGCGCGCTGCCCGCCACCGGCGCGGTCGCCGCGATGATCACCCGGGCGACGAACGTGGAACCGTACTTCGTCGGCAAGCCCAACCCGCTGATGATGCGGACGGCGCTGAACGTCGTCGGCGGCCACAGCGAGTCCACCGCGATGATCGGCGACCGGATGGACACCGACATCGTCGCGGGCGTCGAAGCGGGCCTGGAGACGATCCTGGTGCTGACCGGGGTGACCCGCGAGGACGAGATCGGCCGGTTCCCGTTCCGCCCGTCCCGCGTGGCGGCGTCCATCGCCGACCTGGTCGAGCTGATCTAGCCCGCCGCCGGCGCGGCGCCCCGGCGGCGCCCGCGCCGGCCGCCCCCCGTTACGATCGGTGACGATCATCTTCTCGCACCGGCGGGCCACGGGGGACGTCCGCGGGCGCGGCGCTCGGCCGTGCGGCGACGTCCCGGCCGCGCGCCCCGGTGCCCGACCGCCGAGCGGAGCACCGTGCACGATCTCCAGGACCCGGCCGCCGCGCCCCGCCCGTCCCACCGCCGCGGGCGGGGGCGCCGGCGGGCGCGGTGGGCGGCCGGGACGGCCGCGGCGCTGGCCGTCGCCGCGGCCGCGGCGACCGTCGCGGTGGTGTCGTCGTCCGGCGACGGGCGCCCCGCCGCAGGGCCCGCGCCGGCGAGCCCGGCGCGGACGGCGGCGAGCGGCCCGCCCCGCACCCCCGCGAGCGGCCAGGCGAGCGCGCAGGCGGGCGGCCGGGCGGGCGCGCCGGCCGGCGAGACCGGCCCCCTCGTCAACGGGCGGCGGCAGCCCGCACCGGTGCAGATCCCGCGGTCGGCGGGCGGCGGGTACGCCGTCGTCCCCGGCACGACTGCGCCGCCCGCCGGGACGCGCGGGCCCGTCGTGGACTACCTGGTCGAGGTGGAGCGCGGGCTGCCGTTCACCGGCCCCCGGTTCGCCGACCAGGTGCACCGCATCCTCAACGACCCGCGCGGCTGGGGCCACGGCGGCGCGATGCGGTTCCGGCGGGTGAGCGGGGGCCCGGTCCGGTTCCGGGTGTCGCTGTCGTCCCCGGCGCTGACCGACCGGGTGTGCGCGCCGCTGATCACCGGCGGGCAGCTGTCGTGCCGCGAGGGCGAACGGTCGGTGATCAACGCGCTGCGGTGGGCGTCCGGCGACGACTCCTACGGCCGCGACGTCCTGTCCTACCGGGAGTACCTCGTCAACCACGAGGTGGGGCACGCCCTCGGGCACGGGCACCGGTCGTGCCCCGGCCCGGGCGAGCGGGCGCCGGTGATGGTGCAGCAGACCAAGTCGCTGTACGGGTGCCGCCCCAACCCCTGGCCCCACCCGGGCGGCGCCCCGGCCGGAGGCCGGTAGGGTACGGGCGATGATCTGCTGTTCCCGGCGCGGCCGGCGGTGCCCGTGCGCATGATCGGCGGCGGTGTGACCCGCGAGCTGGAGGTCCGCCGGTCCCGGTTCGTCTGCACGCTGGCGCGGGTCGCCGACGAGGACGAGGCGGTCGCGTTCATCGCCGCGCACCGCCGCGCGCACCGCGACGCCACCCACAACTGCACCGCCTACGTGGTGGGCGAGCACGGGGAGATCACCAAGAGCAGCGACGACGGCGAACCGGCGGGCACCGCCGGGATCCCGATGCTGGAGGTGCTGGTGCGGCGCGGCCTGACCGGGACCGCGGCGGTCGTCACCCGCTACTTCGGCGGGGTGAAGCTCGGCGCGGGCGGGCTGGTGCGCGCCTACGGGCAGGCGGTGTCGGCGGCGGTCGACGCGGCCGGGGTGGTGGAGCTGCGGCCGGTGGTGACGGTGACCGTCGCGGTCGGCCACGACCTGGCCGGACGGTTCCTCGGCGACCTGCACGCGCGGTGGGGGCAGCCGGCCGACGTCCGCTACGGGGCGGGCGTGGAGGCGGACGCGACGGTGCCGGCGGAGCGCGTCGAAGAGTTCACGGCGTGGGCGGCGGAGGCGACCGCGGGACGCGCGGCGGTGCGGACCGGCGCCGCCGGGCACGTCGAGGTGCCGGTCGTCCCGTGAGGGCGCCGGTACCCTTGGGGCGATGACCAGGAGCACGGTGCGGCCCGACCGCGTCCGGGCGGGGATCCTCGACGCGGCGGCGACGGTGCTGGCCGAGGACGGCGAGCAGGCGAGCATGGCCGACATCGCGCGCGCCGCGGGCGTCGCGCGCGCGACGCTGGACCGCTACTTCCCCGACCGGGACGCGCTGCTGCGCTCCCTGTACGAGGCGGCGTTCGCCGACCTGGGCGAGCGGCTCGCCGCCGCCCGCCTCGACGCCGTCTCCACCGAGGAGGCGATCGCCCGGACGACCCGCGCGACGATCGCCGTGATCAGCAAGTACCGGGCGCTCGGGCTGCTCGACAAGGGCCCCGCGGAGGTCCGCCGCGTCGACGCCCGGCTCGTCGGTCCGCTGCGCACGGTGTTCGAGCGCGGCGCCGCGGGCGGGTCGCTGCGCCGCGACATCCCCGTCCACACCCTCGCCGAGCTGTACTTCAGCCTGCTGGAGGGTGTGGTGTCGCGGGTCGTGCGGCGGCGGATGGGCGTGGAGGAGGCGTGCGCGGCCGTCACCGCGCTGTTCCTGACCGGGGCGCTGGCCCGCCCCGACCGCTGACGCCCCCGCCCGCCGCCGGCACCGGTCGGTGGGGACGGTCGGTGGGGACGGCAGGCGGGGGGCGGTCAGGCGCGGGCGCGCAGGCGGCGCAGCATGCGGGCGTCGGCGAAGCCGACGGCGCGGGCGGCGGACTCGGCGGTGGCGCCCTGCCCGATCAGGTGCTCGGCCCGCTCCAGGCGCAGCTCCTGCTGGTAGCGCAGCGGGGTGAGGCCGGTCGCGGCGGCGAACCGGCGGGTGAGGGTGCGCTCGCTGACCCCGGCCGCGGCGGCCAGCGCCGCCAGCGGCAGCGGCCGCGCGTACCCGGCGTCGATCGCGTCCTGCACCCGGTGGACGGCGTCGCTGAGGTGCGCGCGGTGCCGCAGCATGACGCCGTCCTGCGGCTCCTCGCCGTTGCGGCGCGCGTACACCACCATCGTCCGGGCGACCCGCGCGGCGACGCCGGGACCGTGCCGCGCGGCGACCAGGTGCAGCGCCAGGTCGATCCCGCTGGCGATCCCCGCGGAGGTGACGACCCGGTCGTCGGTGACGTACAGGACGTCGCGGACGACGGAGGCGCGCGGGTGGCGGCGGGCCAGGACGTCCTGCAGTTCGTGGTGGGTGGTGCAGCGGCGGCCGTCCAGCAGCCCGGCCTGGCCGAGGGCGAACGCGCCCGCGCAGACGCTGGCGACCAGGCCCCCGGCGGCGTGGTGGGCGGCGATGCGGCGGGCCGTGTCGGCGCCGACCGGGGCGGTGTGCGGAGCCCCGGTCGACCATCGCCAACCGGGGACCAGCAGGACGTCGCCGGGATCCGGGTCGGGCCAGCGGGTGCCGGCGTCCAGGCGCAGCCCCTGGGCGCTGGTGACGCCCTCCCGCTCGGCCACGTACAGCAGCCGGTACCCGCCCCCGCCGGTGCCCGCGGCGCGCTCCGGGCCGGGGGCGGCGGGTTCGGAGTCGGCGGGGGCGGAGTCGGCGGGGTCGCCGAGGACGTCGGAGGCGGCGAAGAACACCTGCGCGGGCCCGGCGAGGTCGAGCAGGTGCACGCCGGGCACGAGCAGGAAGACGATCCTGGTCACGATCCGGTCAGCCTACCGGGCGGACGCGGGGGCGAGGTCGTCCAGGGCGGCGATGGCGGCGAACCGGCCGGCGAGGGCGTACTCGGTGCGGGCGATGATCTGGTCGGTCGGCAGGGTCGCGGGGTCGGCGAGGATCCGGTCGAGGCCGCGGCCGGGCGGCGCGTCGCGGTGCTCGATGGGGAACGTGGCGGTGGCGTCGGTGACGAACACGACGCCGTAGCCCAGGTCGGCGGCCAGGCGCGCGGTGGTCTCGCAGCACTGCTCGGTCTGGATGCCGCAGATCACCACTTCGCGGACGCCGCGGGCGGTGAGCAGCCGCTGCAGCCCGGTGGTGGTGAACGCGTTGCGGGAGGTCTTGGTCACGACGGGTTCGCCGGGCGCGGGCTCGAGGCCGTCCATGAGCCGCACGTGGCCGAGGGCGGGGTCGAAGGGGGTGCCGCTGCCGGGTTCGGTGTGCAGCACCCACACGACGGTGTCGCCGACGGCGCGGGCGGCGCCGACGAGCCGTGCGGCGCGGTCGGCGATGTCGGGCGCCGACACGGCCCGCCAGTTGGGCCGCCGCCGGAAGGACTCCTGGACGTCGATGACGAGAAGCGCTCGGTTCATGCCCGCGATCCTGCCGGGCGGGACGCCCTTGCGGCAGGCCCGATCCCGGCGCGCACCGGAACGATCCGGTCAGCGGCGCCGCGGCCCGGGCCGTGGCCGTGGCCGGGTCCGCGGCCACGGGCGTCTCGCCGGTGCCCAGCGGGTGTGACCGGGCGCATGGCCGGGGCGGCGTATGGGCGCCCGGTGAGCGGGTACCGGGGGGCGACGGGATCCGACCACGGGAGGGGACATGGCAGTCGAGCAGAGCGCGCCGCCGCTGCGACCGGGCGGGAGGGACGCGGCGCCCGTCCTGCCGGAGCCGCGCGGCCCCCTGTCGCGCGCCGTGATCGAGGCTCTCGCGGGGCGCTCCCCGGGCGGCCCGGCGCGGCCGGGCGCGGCCGCGCCGCTGCCGCGGGACGCGGGGTCCGCCGACCCTTACGGCGACGACCTGCAGCTGGCCCTGCACGTCTGCTACGAGCTGCACTACCGCGGGTTCGCCGGCGTCTCCCCGGACTGGGAGTGGGACCCCGAGCTGCTGCGGCTGCGCGGCGCGCTCGAAGCGGTCTTCCTGGACGCCCTGCGCGCCGGCACCGCGGCGCCCGCGACCGCGCGGGCGGGCCGCGACGCGCGGACGGAGCTGGAGGACGCCCTGGACGAGCTGCTGGTGGAGCCCGCGGACGGCGGCGGGGGCGTCACCGGGCACCTGCGGGACGCGGGGGAGCGGTGGCAGCTGCTGGAGCACGCCGCGCACCGCTCGGTGTACCACCTGAAGGAGGCCGACCCGCACGCCTGGGTGATCCCGCGGCTGCGGGGCCGCGCCAAGACGGCGCTGGTCGCGGTCGAGCACGACGAGTTCGGCGGCGGCCGCCCCGACCGCATCCACGCCGGGCTGTACGCCGACCTGCTGGAGGACCTGGGCCTGGACTCCGCCTACGGCGCCTACGTGGACGCGGCCCCGGCGCCGATGCTGGCGACGGTGAACATGATGTCGTGCTTCGGGCTGCGCCGGTCGCTGCGCGGCGCGCTGGTGGGGCACTTCGCCGCCGCGGAGATCACCACGGCGCCCGCCGCGCGGCGGATGGCGCGGGCGCTGGAGCGACTGGGCGCGGGGCCGCGGGCCCTGCTGTTCTACACCGAGCACATCGAGGCCGACGCCGTCCACGAGCAGGTGCTGCGGCACGACGTGATCGGCGGGCTGCTGGCGGACGAGCCGGAGCTGGCGGCGGACGTGACGTTCGGGGTGCGGGCGACGGGCCTGCTGGAGGACCGGCTCGCGGCGCACCTGCTGGGCGCGTGGGGATCGGACCCGCCGCGGTCGTCGCTGCGGCGTCCCCTCGCGGGGGCGGCGCCCGGTGACCGGATCGCATGCGGCTGATGGGGGGTTTGTCATGGTTTTCTCGCGGTACAGGGGCGATGTGCCGATGCTGAGGCCGCCGGGCGTGTACCGGCCGCAGGCCGACACCGCCCTGCTGGCGGGCGCGCTGCGCCGCGCGGGCGTCGCGGCGGGCGCCCGGGTGCTGGACGTGGGGACCGGGACGGGCGCGATGGCGGTGGCGGCCGCGCGCTGCGGGGCCCGCGAGGTCGTCGCGGTGGACGTGGCGGCGGGCGCGGTGCTGGCGGCGCGGGTCAACGCGCGGCTGCGGAACCTGCCGGTGCGGGTGCTGCGCGGCGACCTGTTCGAGCCGGTGGCGGGGGAGCGGTTCGACGTGATCGTCGCCAACCCCCCGTACGTGATCGGCGACGCCTTCCCGGAGGAGGTGCGGGGCCGCGCCCGGGCGTGGGAGGCGGGCCCGTGCGGGCGGGCGCTGCTGGACCGGATCTGCGCGCAGGCCCCGGCCCATCTGGCGCCGGGCGGGACGCTGCTGGTGGTGCAGTCGGCGCTGAGCGGGGTGGCGGCGACGCTGGTGGCGCTGCGGGACGCGGGCACGCGCCCGGTGGTGGCGGCGCGGCGCGACGAGCCGTTCGGGCCGGTGATGCGGCGCCGGGCGGCGAGCCTGGAGGCGCGGGGCGCGGTGCGGTGCGGGCAGCGCCACGAGGAGCTGGTGGTGGTGCGGGCCGACCTGACCGGGACGCGCGGCCACGGACACAACGGGCACGGTGGATACGGTGGATACGGCGGGCGGGGCGGGCCCGCGGGGGGCGGTGAGCGAGGTGGACGGCGTGACGGCGCCCGGCGGGCGGCCTGACGCCGACCGGCGGCGGGTGCGGCTGGTCAAGGGCGGCCCGGTGCTGGTGGAGGGCCCGGTCGAGGTGGAGCTGGAGGACGGCCGGGTGGTGGCCTCGGACCGCTTCACGGTGGCGCTGTGCGCCTGCCGCCGCAGCCGCGCCTACCCATTCTGCGACACCAGCCACCGCCGCCGCGCACGTCCCGCACGCCCGTCCCAGGAAACGGGCGACGGCGCGGACGACGGCTCGAGCGGGAGCGGCGCGGACTGACCGACCCGCCGGGGAACTCCGTCCGTCCGGGCCCTCGAGCCGCAGCGAGCCGCGCCCGGACGGACGGGGACTCGGGCGCGGACGGAGCGGCGGCCGGCCGGTAGTAACACGGATCGCGCGTCGGCCCGGCCGGGGGAGTCAGCCGCCGAGGCTGTCCAGGGCGACGTCGAGGCGCTGGGCGAGCTGCTCGATCTGCTCCTCGTTCGCGCCCGTGTCGAGCTCGGCGATCACGGCGTCGCGGGTGGTGATGACCAGGGCGTCGCCCGGTTCCCCGGTCCGGGTGGGCGACGAGGGCACCACGGCGGCCCGGCCCTCGACGACGACGAGCGCGGCGTCGCGGTCGGTGGAGGCGAGCAGGTCGTGCAGGTGCGCGGAAGTGATCGTGGCCATGAGGGCCCTCCTCGGATGACCCGGCCCCGGGGCGCGCCCGGGGCCGAGACGTAGGTGTGGTCGATGCGATGCGATGCGGTCGCGGCCGGGGCCGCGCGCGTGCGGTCAGGGGCGGCGGCCGACGCCGGTGGCGAACTCGCGGACGCGCCCCGGGCCGCCGGTGCCCGGCGCCAGCGGCGGGGTGTCGCGGCCGGCGCCGGTGCGCAGCCCCTCCAGGAACTGCAGCAGCGCCTCGCGGGACGAGTGCCGCGGCGTCCAGCCCAGTTCCGTGCGGGCCCGCGCGGTGTCCATGATCGGCAGCTCCATCGCCAGGTCGAACAGCCCCGGCGAGGCCGGCACCAGGTGCAGGCCCCACGCCGCGGCGAGCGCGGCCCGCACGCCCCGCTGCGGCACCCGCACCGTGCGGGCGCCCAGCATGTCGGCGAGCTCGGCGGCGTCGATGACCGGGTCGGCGGCGATGTTGAACGGGCCGCGCACGTCCCGGACCGCGGCGAGCCGGAACGCCTCGCCCGCGTCGGCCGAGTGCAGCACCTGGAACCGCAGGCCCGGCATGTCCGGCACGACCCCGATGCGGTCGGCGCGGGCGAGGCGGCCGGGCAGCAGCGGACCGGCGAACAGCCGCCGCTGCTGCGCCGCGGTCTGCCGCTCGAACACGAACCCGGGCCGCATCCGCACGACGCGCCGGTCGGGATGGGCCGCCTCGAACGCGTCCAGCAGCCGCTCGACATACGCCTTCTCGCGGCTGTAGGCGGCGCCGGGCCAGCCGTGCGTCGGCCACCCCTCGTCCACGGCGCGGTCCTTGGGCCCCGGCGAGTAGGCCCCCACCGACGAGGAGTACACCAGCGCGGGCACGCCCGCCTCGGCGGCGGCGTCGAACACGCGGGCGCTGCCGACGGCGTTGGCGTCCCACGTCACCGCCGGGCGGTGCGTGGGCTGGAACAGCCAGGCCAGGTGGATCACCGCGTCGGCGCCGCGCATCGGCGCGACCAGGTCGCTGTCGGTGACGTCCGCCTCGACCCACTCGGTCTTCTCGGTGTCTCCGGCGCCGGTGCCGGGCAGCCGGCGGGCCAGCGCGGTGATCCGGGTGACGTCCGGGTCGGCGGCCAGCGCCCGGACGGTGCTGGTGCCGATGTTGCCGGTGGCGCCGATCACGACGACGCGCATGCTCGTTCCCCTCCTTGGGTCGTCCCCGCAGGTGGACGCCCCATTCCCGCCACGTGCGGAACTATGCGGGGGAACGGGTCAGGCGGGGCGGCAGCGGGCGCACGGCCGGTACCCGGCGGCCCGCGCGGCGGCCAGGTTCGCGAAGCCGCGGCGGTGGGCGGGGGTGATGCGGCGCGCGTCGCCGCACGTCGGGTAGCACACGATGCCGGTGGTGCCGCTGCCGATCAGCCGGGTGCCGCGCCGGGCGAGGTCGGCGACGGCGTCCACGTCGACGTCCTCGCCGCGCAGCAGCCGCAGCTTGGCGTCGTCGCCGAACACGTACTGCCCGGCGGACCCGTCGGAGCGGGTGACGCGGTGGCAGGGGATCAGCAGCGGGACGGGGTTGCGGCCCAGCGCCGTCCCGACGGCCCGCACCGCCCGCGGGTGGCCCGCCTCCCGCGCGACCCACGCGTAGGGGCGGATCTGCCCGCGCGGGATGGCGGCGGCGGCGCGCAGCACCGCCGCCTCGAACTCGGTGAGGCCGCGCAGGTCGAGCGGGACCCCGGCGGGGCGGCCGGCGCGCAGCGCGGGCAGCAGCCCGGCGGGCGGACGGTCGGCGGGCAGCAGCGGCCGCGCGAACCGTTCGCGGAACGCGGCGGTGAACGCCTCGGCGTCCAGCCCGGCGCGCAGGAACGCCACGCCCCGGTCGGTGAAGGCGACGTGCAGGTCCGGCAGGGGGCCCGGGACGCGGACGCGGCGCGCGGCGATGCGGTCCAGCAGCCCGGGCGGCGCGTCGGCGGCCAGCCCGGACAGCTCAGCGGCGAGACCGGCGGCCAGATCGGCGGCCAGACCGCCCGCCGGATCGAGCGCCGCGTCGGGCGCCGGACCGGAACCGGGCCGATCGGCCCGGCGGTCCGCACGGCCGAACACGGGGCCGTTCGCGGGGCTGTTCGCGGGATCGGTGCGGGTCATCGGTTCCCCCCTCGCTGTGCGGGACGCCGCGTCCCCTGGTCGTCCTCGCGGGCGGCGCGCAGGCGGGCCAGTCCGCGGGAGATGTGCGACTTGACGGTGCCCTGCGGCAGGCCGAGCACGTCGGCGATCTCGGCGACGGGCAGGTCGGCGACGTGCCGCAGCACCACGGCGGCGCGCTGCCGCTCGGGCAGCCCGGCCAGCAGCGCGGCCAGTTCCCGGCCGGTCTCGCGCCGCGCCGCGGCGTCCTCCACGCCCTCGGCCGGGTCGGGCGGATCGCCGGCGTCCTCCAGCGGGCCCGGCCGCGGCCGCCGCGCCGCCGACCGCAGCCCGTTGCGCCACAGGTTCATCAGGATCGTCAGCAGCCAGGCGCGGGGCCGCAGCGCGGCGATCCGGTCCGGCCCGTACCCGCACAGCGCCCGGTAGGCGCGCAGGAACGCCTCGGCGGACAGGTCCTCCGCCTCGGCCCACCGGCCGCACAGCCGCAGCGCGGTGGAGAACACCACACCCCGGTACGCCTCGTACAGCACCGCGAACCCCGCGTCCAGGTCGCCGGCGAGCGCCGCGGCGACCTCGGCGCCGCGTTCGTCCGGCGGGGCCGGGACGTCGCGGGCCTGCGGTGCGTCGCCGATCGCCGGTGCCTCCGTCGTAACCGTCACTTCCGTTCAACACCGCGCCGCCCGGACCGGTTGCACCCCGCCCCGGGCGGGGCCGTCAGCCGAGCCAGCCGGGGCGGATCATGCCGGTCTCGTAGGCCAGGACGACCAGCTGCGCCCGGTCGCGCGCCCCGACCTTGGCCAGGATACGGCTGACATGGGTCTTGGCGGTGGCGGGAGACAGCACCAGCCGCCCGGCGATCTCCTCGTTGGACAGCCCCGCCGCCACCAGGGCCAGCACCTCGCGTTCCCGGTCGGTGAGGGCGTCGAGCCGCGCGGCGGGCGGCGGCGTGCTGATGCGGGACGCGAACTCGGCGATGAGCCGCCGCGTCACGGTCGGCGCCAGCAGCGCGTCGCCGCGCGCGACGACCCGCACGCCGTGGATCAGCTCGGGCGGCTCGGTGTCCTTGACCAGGAACCCGCTGGCGCCCGCCTTGATCGCCCCGTAGACGTAGTCGTCGAGGTCGAAGGTCGTCAGGATCACCACGCGGACGTCGTCGAGGCGCGGGTCGCCGGTGATGCGGCGGGTGGCCTCGAGCCCGTCGAGGACGGGCATGCGGATGTCCATCAGGACCACGTCGGGCCGCAGCTCGGCGGCCAGCCGCACGGCCCGTTCGCCGTCCCCGCACTCGGCGACGATCTCGATGTCGTCCTCGCCTTCCAGGATCGACCGGAAACCCGCCCGCACCAGCGTCTGGTCGTCGGCCAGCACTACCCGGATCACGCCATCTCCTCCTTCAGCGGCGCCCGTCGCGCCGCGCTCACCCGTTTCCGCGCCCGCCCGGCGCGCCGTGCGTCCCGCCGCCGGGTCAGGCCCGGCCGCCCGGTCCGGACGCGCCGTCCGGCGGCCGGCCCAGCGGGAGCCGCGCCCACACCCGGAAGCCGCCGCCGGGGGCGGGCCCGGCCATCAGCTCGCCGCCGACGGCGGCGGCGCGCTCGCGCATCCCGCGCAGCCCGTTCCCGCCGCCGTCCCCGCCCGCGGCGGCGTCCGCGGGGGCGCCGGCGCCGTCGTCGACGACCTGGACGATCACCGCCGCGGGGGTGCGGCGGATCTCGACGGTGACCTCCTCGGCCCCGGAATGCCGGACGGCGTTGGTCAGCGCCTCCTGCACGATGCGGTATCCGGCGAGGCCGACCGGCGCGGGCAGCGTCGCCAGCGCCTCCAGACCCGTGCGGTCCGCCCGATCCGTGCGGTCCGCCGCGGTACCGTCCGCCGCGTTCCCTTCGGCCCCCGTCGCGTCGGGCGGCATCGCGTCGGGTGCGGGGGTGTCGGGTGCGGGCGCCAGGTCGCCGACGCGCCGCACGACGAGTCCCGCCGCGGCCGTCTGCTCCAGCAGTTCCCCGACGCGCGCCAGCGACGGCACCGGCGCCACCGGGCCGCCGCCCGGCACCGGGCCCTCGCCGCCGATGCGGCCGGGAGCGTCGTCGTCCTGGTCGACCTGCCGCAGCACGCCCAGCACCCCGCGCAGCTCCCGCAGCGTCTCCTTGCTCGCCGCCTTGATCGCCTCCAGGGCCGCGTAGGCGCGCTCGGGGTCGTCGCGGCGGTGCAGCGCCGCGCCCGCCTGCACGTTGATCAGAGAGATCTGGTGGGCCAGCACGTCGTGCAGCTCCCGCGCGATCCGCAGCCGCTCCTGCGTCTCGCGGCGCCGCGCCTCCTGCTCGCGGTCGCGTTCGGCGGCGGCCGCGCGCCGCTCGGCGGCCTCGGCCTGCGCGCGGCGACCGCGGATGTACTGGCCGGCGCCGACCGTGGCCAGCAGGCCCAGCGTGAACGCCGCCAGGCCCTGGGCGTCCAGCGGCGCGTCCGGGTCGGAGTTGCTGTCGCCCCACAGCACCGACGCCACGATGAACCCGGCGTTCGACGCGAACACCGCGCTCAGCGGCACGATCAGCCGGCATTCGACCGCCGCGCTGAACAGCGCGATGTAGGAGACGAGCATGATCGGCCCGTCGGGGTACCCGAGCGGGTAGTACACCTGCGGCACCGTGATCGCGACGGCCAGCACGATCGCGGGGTGGCGCCGCCGCACGGCCAGCGCCAGCGTCGCCGCGACGATCATCGCGGCGCCGGCCGGCCACAGGTTCCGGTCGCCGGGCCGGACGGCCGCCATGCTGAGTCCCAGCGTGGCCAGCAGCGCGACGGCGGCGAGCACGGCGTCCCCGCGCGGGACCGGCGGCCGCCGCGCGGTACGGGCCCCGCTTTCCGGGGCCCCGGTTTCCGGGTCGGCGGCGAGGGCCGCCGCGCGGGTCCGCAGCCGCCGGACGAGCGGACGCGCGCGCCGGCCCGCGCGTCCCCCCGCCGGGCGTCCCGCGGGGTCGCCGGGGGAGGCGTCTGCGGAAG
>NZ_QHJN01000127.1:0-24321 GCF_003947565.1 Actinomadura sp. WAC 06369
GTGTCGAAGGGGGCGGGGGCGGCCGGGGGAAGGCGGGCCTCAGGGGCGCCGCGGGCCCGTGGCCTGCGGTGACGGGGCGCGGGCCGGGGGTGTTCCCGGAGGGTTCCCCTGCCTTCGGGGCAGGGGTTTCCTACTCCGGGAGGACGAGTGGCCCGGAGCGCCGTCCTGCGTTGGGTGGACGGCCGATTCCCTTCCGTGGGGGCATCTTTCGCGCGTCCCGGACTCCTAGGGTTTGCGGTAGCGGACCGCCGGACGATCCGGCGGTTTCCGTGTTCACCGCTCATCTCACCCCTACAGGAGTTCTCGTGACGAACACCGCCCCATCGACCGCCGATGCGCGATCCGCGCCGGGGACCGGCCCCGGGACGGGCGATGTCGCCGCGCGGGCGGAGCAGATCTCGAAGGTGTACGGGCGCGGGGACGCCCGCGTCGTCGCGCTCGACGCGGTGTCGGTGGGGATCCCCCGCGGGCGCTTCACGGCGATCATGGGGCCGTCCGGGTCGGGGAAGTCGACGCTGATGCACTGCATGGCGGGGCTGGACTCGGTCGACTCGGGTTCGGTCTTCGTCGGCGACACCGACCTGACCCGGCTGAAGGACAAGCAGCTGACCCGGCTGCGCCGCGACAAGATCGGGTTCGTGTTCCAGGCGTTCAACCTGGTGCCGACGCTGACGGCGCTGGAGAACATCACGCTGCCGATGGACATCGCGGGCCGCAGGCCCGACGCGGCGTGGCTGGACCGGGTGATCGACACGGTGGGGCTGCGGCCGCGGCTGAAGCACCGGCCGGCGGAGCTGTCGGGCGGGCAGCAGCAGCGGGTGGCGTGTGCGCGGGCGCTGGCGTCCCGCCCGGAGATCATCTTCGCGGACGAGCCGACGGGGAACCTGGACTCGCGGTCGGGCGCGGAGGTGCTGGCGTTCCTGCGGGCGTCGGTGCGGGAGATGGGCCAGACGATCGTGATGGTGACGCACGACCCGTCGGCGGCGGCGTACTCCGACCAGGTGCTGTTCCTGTCCGACGGGCGGATCGTGGACACGATGGCGGAGCCGACCGCGGACCGGGTGCTGGAGCGGATGAAGGGCTTCGACGCGGCCCCCGCGGGCGGGGCCGGGGCGGCCCGTGCGGGTGAGGACGGGGCGGAGGGCGCGGCCCGATGATGGCGAGGGTCACGCTCCGCAACCTCGCGGCGCACAAGATCAGGCTGGTGCTGACGGCCGTCGCGGTGATCCTCGGCGTGGCGTTCGTGGCCGGCACGCTGATCTTCACCGACAGCATGAACCGCCAGTTCGACGACATGTTCAGCCGGATCGGGCAGAACGTGGCGGTGAGCGTCCGGGCGACCGACGAGGGCGGCGGCGGGCGTCCGCTGCCGGCGGCGGTCGTGGAGTCGGTGCGGCGGGTCGACGGCGCGGAGAACGTCATCGGCAACGTCACCGGGTTCGCGGGGGTGCTGGGCCGCGACGGGAAGCTCGCCGGGCCGCCCGCCGAGCAGGGGGTGCCGAAGCTCGGCGTGAACTGGGCCGAGGACCCCGCGTTCACGATGTCGTCGGGACGCGCGCCGCGCGGGCCGGCGGAGGTGGCGCTGGACTCCGCCACCGCGGAGGACGCCGGGTTCGGGATCGGCGACACCGTCCAGGTCGTCACGTCCGGGCCGGTGCGGCCGATGACGGTCGTCGGGCTGATCGACACCGGCGACCTGATGGGCGCGTCGGTCACCGCGTTCGACACGGCGACGGCGCAGAAGCTGCTGCTGCGGCCCGGGTACTTCACCGACCTGCAGATGGAGTCGGCGGGGCCGTCGGAGAGCGAGCTGCGCGACCGGGTCGCCGCGGTGCTGCCGGACGGGTTCGAGGCGATCACCGGGGACCAGCTGCGCGAGGAGACCAAGTCCGACATCGCGGCGGCCATGGGGTTCTTCCGGACGTTCATGCTGGTGTTCGCGCTGATCTCGGTGTTCGTCGGGGCGTTCATCATCTTCAACACGTTCTCGATGCTGGTGGCGCAGCGGACGCGTGAGCTGGCGCTGCTGCGGGCGATCGGCGCGGCCCGCCCGCAGGTGACGCGGGCGGTGCTGGGCGAGGCCGTCGCGGTCGGCGTCGTGGGGTCCACGCTGGGCCTGGCGGCCGGGGCCGGGCTGGCGGTGGCGCTGCAGGGCGTCGCCGGGCTGGACGCGGCGCTGGTGTTCACGGCGTCGCCGGTGATCTGGTCGTACGCGGTCGGGATCGTCGTGACGGTCGTGTCGGCGTACTTCCCGGCGCGGCGCGCCGCGAAGATCCCGCCGGTGGCGGCGATGCGGGACGACGTCGCGCTGCCGCAGCGGTCGCTGCGGATCCGGGTGGCGCTCGGGTCGCTGCTGACGGCGGCGGGCGCGGCGCTGATCGCGGCGGGGCTCGCGGGGTCCGGCAACGGCGCGGTGGCGCTGGTCGGCGGCGGCGCGTTCGCGGTGTTCATCGGTGTCACGATGCTCGCGCCGGTGATCAGCGTGCCGGTCGTGACGGTGCTGGGCGCGCCGTTCGCGCGGCTGCTGGGTGCGCCGGGCCGGCTGGCGCGGCGCAACGCGCTGCGGAACCCGCGGCGGACGGCGGCGACGGCGGCGGCGCTGATGATCGGCCTGGCGCTGATCACGGTGGTGAACGTGCTGGGCGCCACGATGCGGACGTCGGTCGACCGGCAGATCGAGGAGCAGTTCGGCGCGGACTACATCGTGCAGGCGGCCGGCGGCGCCATGGCGGGCGCGTCCGTGGGCGACGGCGTCGCCGGGACGCTGGAGAAGGTGCCGGGCGTGGAGGACGCCGCGACGGTCTACGGGGGGCGCGCCGAGATCGGCGGCGAGGAGGTCCGGTACGTGGCGGGCGAAGCGGCCGCCGTGGAGCGGGCCGGGCGGCTGGAGACGGTCGCGGGGAAGGCCGAGTTCGGGTCGGACGGGTTCCTGGTCGGTGAGGACGACGCGAAGGAGCGCGGCTGGACGGTGGGGACGCCGGTGCCGGTCCGGTTCCCCGACGGGAAGGGCGCGACGCTGCGGGTCACCGGGATCTACGCGGAGAACGGCCTGGTCGGCGGGTACGTCCTCGACCCGCGCGTGTATCTGGCGCACACGGTGAAGCCGCAGATCGACCTGGTGCTGGTGAACGCCGCGGACACCGGGGCGTCCACCACGAAGGCGATCGAGGACGCGCTGGCCGCGTACCCGAACCTGGAGGTGTCGGACCAGGCGGCGCTGAAGGAGCAGGCGCGCGGGCAGGTCGACATGATGGTGACCGGGCTGACCACGCTGCTGATGATGTCGGTGATCATCGCGGCGGTGGGGGTGGTGAACACCCTGGCGCTGTCGGTGATCGAGCGGACGCGGGAGATCGGGCTGCTGCGGGCGATCGGGCTCGGCCGGCGGCAGCTGCGCCGGATGGTCCGGGTGGAGTCGATCGTGATCGCGGTGTTCGGTGCCGTGCTGGGCATCGGGATCGGGGTGGCGTTCGGTGCGGCGCTGCAGAACGCCCTGGCCGAGCAGGGGCTGACGGTGCTGTCGGTGCCGTTCGTGACGCTGGGCGTGTACGTGGTGGTCGCCGCGGTGATCGGGGTGCTGGCGGCGCTGTGGCCGGCGTGGCGGGCAGGGCGGATGGACGTCCTGGAGGCCATCTCCACCGAGTGACCGGTGCCCGGGGGGTCGGTCTCCGCCCCGGAGGCCGCCTCCTCGGGCCGTCCGTCCGGTTTCTCTTCTTCGGGACGGCGGCTCCGGGGGCGACGCCCCTTGAGGGCCGCCGGGCCGGTCCCCCGGCAACGCGAAGACCCGGTCCCCTGCGGGGGCCGGGTCTTCGCGTTCGGTCGCGCCGTCCGCGCGGAAGGCGGGGCGCGGGGCTCGGGCGGCGGTCAGCCGTCCGACTTGCCGACGGCGCCGTCCGCGTCGGCGTCGTGGCCCGCCGCCACCGTGGCCTTGGCGACCGCGTCGGTCGCGCTGACCGTGGTGTTCTCCGGGAAGTGGCAGGCGGCCTGGTGGCCGGGGCTGAGCTGCACCAGCGGCGGCTCGACCTGCTTGCAGATGTCCTGCGCCTTCCAGCAGCGGGTGTGGAAGCGGCAGGCGGGCGGCGGGTCCAGCGGGCTGGGCACGTCGCCCTGCAGCCGGATCCGCTTGCGGTCCCCGCGCTTGGACGGGTCGGGCACCGGCACCGCCGACAGCAGCGCGTTGGTGTAGGGGTGCATCGGCCGCTCGTACAGGTCGTCGCGGTCCGCGATCTCGACGATCTTGCCGAGGTACATGACGGCGACCCGGTCGGAGATGTGCCGCACCACCGACAGGTCGTGGGCGATCACCACGTAGGTGAGGTCGAGCTCGTCCTGCAGGTCCTCGAGCAGGTTGACGACCTGGGCCTGCACCGACACGTCCAGCGCCGACACCGGCTCGTCCGCGATGATCATCTTGGGCTTGAGGGCGAGGGTGCGGGCGATCCCGATGCGCTGCCGCTGGCCGCCGGAGAACTCGTGCGGGTAGCGGTTGTAGTGCTCGGGGTTGAGGCCGACGAGTTCCAGGATCTCCTGGACGGCCTTCTTGACGCCCTGCTCGGTGCTGATGTTCTGCAGCCGGAACGGCGCCCCGACGATCGAGCCGACCGTCTTGCGCGGGTTCAGCGACGAGTACGGGTCCTGGAAGATCATCTGGAGGTCGCGGCGGAGCGGCCGCAGCCGCCCCTGGGACATCTTCGTGATGTCCTGCCCCTCGAAGGTGATCTTGCCGAAGCTGGGGTCCAGCAGCCGCATGATCATCCGGCCGGTGGTGGACTTGCCGCAGCCCGACTCCCCCACCAGCCCGAGCGTCTCGCCCTTGCGGACCGAGAACGACACGCCGTCGACGGCCTTGACCGCCGCGACCTGCCGGCGCAGCAGCCCCGCCGTGACGGGGAAGTGCTTGCCGAGCCCGTCGACGTCCAGCAGCACCTCGCCGTCGCGCCGCTTCGGCGCGTCCTCGCGGGGCTTCTCCGCGGGCGCCGGGACGCCCGCGTCGCCGGCCTCGGGACCCTTGCCCCCCGGAACCTCGTCGCCCGGGGCCTTGCTCTTGGAAGTGCTCACAGTCTCGTTCCCCGTGCTCGTCACAGCTTCGGCCGGATCTCGTCGGTCCAGAGCTCCCGCCGCCGGTCGGCGGGCAGGTGGCACGCCGCGCGGTGCCCGGGCCGGACCTCCACCAGTTCGGGCCGGACGCCCGTGCTCTTGCCGTCGGTCTGGTCACTGTAGGGGCAGCGCGGGTTGAACGCGCACCCCTGCGGGACGTTGATCAGGCTGGGCGGCGAACCGGTGATCGGCATCAGCCGCTCCGAGCGCTCCCGGTCCAGCCGCGGCATGGAGCCGAGCAGCCCCCACGTGTAGGGGTGCATGGGGTTGTGGAACGCGTCGTCCACCGACGCGTACTCGACGCAGCGGCCGCCGTACATCACCAGGATGTCGTCCGACAGCTCGGCGACCACCCCCAGGTCGTGGGTGATCATGATGACGGCGGAGTTGAACTCCTGCTGCAGGTCCTGGATGAGGTCGAGGATCTGCGCCTGGACGGTCACGTCGAGCGCCGTCGTGGGCTCGTCGGCGATCAGCAGCTCCGGGTCGCACGACAGCGCCATCGCGATCATCGCGCGCTGCCGCATGCCGCCGGAGAACTGGTGCGGGTAGTCGTCGACCCGCTTGTCGGGCTTGGGGATCCCGACCCGGCCCAGCATGTCGATCGCGTGCTTGCGCGCGACCTGCTTGGACACGTCGTTGTGGACCCGGTACGCCTCGACGATCTGCTGCCCCACCGTGTAGAAGGGGTGCATCGACGACAGCGGGTCCTGGAAGATCATCGCCATCTTGCGGCCGCGGAGGCGGCGGACCTCGGTCTGCGAGGAGCCGACCAGCTCGGTGCCGTCCAGCCAGATCTCGCCGGACACGTCCGCGTTGCGGCGGTTGTGCAGCCCGAGGATGCCCAGGCTGGTGACGCTCTTGCCCGACCCGGACTCCCCCACGATGCCGAGGGTGCGGCCCTGCTCCAGCTTGAACGACAGGCCGTCCACGGACTTGACGACGCCGTCGTCCGTCGGGAAGTGGATCTTGAGGTCGCGGACCTCGAGGAACGCCTCGGGAGCACCGTCCGCGGCGGCGGCGGCCGCCTCGCGGGCGGACTCGCGGGTCGCCTTGTCCGCGGCGGCGGGCGTCTTCTCGGTCATCAGCCCAGCCTCACTCTCGGGTCGACGATGGCGTAGAGGAGGTCGACGATCAGGTTGATCACGACGATGGAGGTGGCGGTCACCAGCGTGACCCCGAGGACCATCGGCAGGTCGCTGCTGTTGATCGAGCTGATGGCGAGCTGCCCCAGCCCGTGGATGCCGAAGGTGTTCTCGGTCAGCACCGCGCCGCCGAGCAGCAGCCCGAGGTCCAGCCCGAACACCGTCATGATCGGCGTGAGGGTGGCGCGGAGCGCGTGCCGGGTGACGACCGTCTTCTCCGGCAGGCCCTTGGCGCGGGCCGTGCGGATGTAGTCCTCGTTCATCGTCTCCAGCATGCCCGCCCTGGTGAGCCGCGCGTACATCGCGGCGTACAGGAACGCGAGCGTCACCCACGGCAGCACCAGCGACTGGAACCACGCCACCGGATCAGTGGTGAACGGCCGGTAACTGCCGCCGCCCGGGAAGATCTCCAAGGTGTAGGAGAACAGGGCCAGCGACACCAGTCCGGTGAAGTAGATGGGCAGCGACACGCCCGCGAGCGCGATCACCATCGCGGCGCGGTCCCATTTGCTGCCGCGCCGCAGCGCCGACACCACGCCGGTGGTGATGCCGACCGCCAGCCAGACCACGGCCGCGCCGAGCGCCAGCGACAGCGTCGCCGGGGCGCGGTCGAGCAGCGTCGGCAGCACCTGCTGGCTGGAGTTGAACGAGTACCCGAGGCAGGGCGCGGAGCAGTGCTCGGTGGTCGGACCGAGATCGAGCTCCTTGCCGGCGACGACCCCCTTGAGGAAGTCGGCGTACTGGACCACGATCGGCTCGTCCAGCTTCAGGCGCTCCTTGGTGTCCTGGATCGCCTGCGGGCTCGGGGCCTTGCCGACGTACGCGGCCGCGAGCTGGTCGGTGGTCTGACCCGCCAGCTTCGGCAGACCGAAGAAGATGCCGAAGGTCACCAGCGTGACCACCAGCAGCATGATGACGGCCCCGATGAGGCGCCGGATGATGTATGCGAACACTATGCGCGGCCCGGCCCGCCGGCCGGGCGGACCTGTGGGCCCGTTCCCGGCCGGCGGACGTCGCCTTCACCTGCCTTCGGATGAATCGGCGAGCGAGCGGTAGGTCACTCCACGCCCATGTTGAGGTAGTCGTACATGCCGCCGTAGCCGCCGGTGATGCCGACGTTCGTGACGTTCGCCGGGCGGTAGAGCAGCGCCTTCGCGTAGATCAGCGGGACGATGCTGGCGTTCTCCATCACCATCTTGTCGACCTCACCGTAGATCTTGGTGCGGGCGGCCTTGTCGGTGTTGGAGATGGCGTTGTCGAGCGCCTGGTTGATCTTCGGGTCGTCCAGCTCGGACAGGTTCGTGCCGCCGGACGGCTTGATCGCCGAGCCGTGCACGATCTGCTGCAGGAACCCGTAGCCGGTCGGCCAGTCCGGGGCCCACGCCATCAGCATCATGCCGACGCCGTGCTCGTGGACGTAGTCCGGGACGCCGACGTACTTGTTGAAGTAGTCACCGGCGGGGAACTGCACGATGCTGACGTTGATGCCGACCTTCTTCAGCGCCTGCTGGATGGCCTGCGCCATCGCGACTTCCTTGTCCCGGTCGGACCGCGCCGAGATCTTGGTGCTGAAGCCGTTCGGCTTGCCGCACTCCTTCAGCTCCTGCTTGGCCTTGGCGATGGTGGCCTCGTCGAGACCGCCGCCCTCGGCCTGCTGCTGCGGGTACAGGTCGAACTTCTGGTACGACTCGAGGTT
The DNA here is from genome assembly GCF_003947565.1 of Actinomadura sp. WAC 06369. Classification (NCBI taxonomy): domain Bacteria; kingdom Bacillati; phylum Actinomycetota; class Actinomycetes; order Streptosporangiales; family Thermomonosporaceae; genus Actinomadura; species Actinomadura sp. WAC 06369. Next base: position 7,939 of record NZ_QHJN01000127.1, read on the forward strand.
CGTCGGCTGGACCGTGGTGGCGACGTCACCGCCGGCGAGCGGGCCGCCGTAGGCGGTCTGCGCGGCGACCTTGTCGGTCGCGTACTGCACGGCGCGGCGGCAGTGCACGTTGTCGAGCGGCTTGACCTCCTGGCTCAGGGCCATGTACCGCAGGTAGCCCTGGACCGGGTTGTCGACGTACGGCTTCTGGTCGGCCGCGAGCACCTTCGGCTGCGCGGCCGCCTGGACGCCGACGCCGGCGATGTCCATCTCCAGTTCGCCGCTGAGCAGGCGCTGGTCGATGTCGTCGCCGTTCTGCTTCAGCTCGACCGTGATCTTGTCCGGCAGCGCCTTGCGGATCGGGTCGGTGTTCTTGTCCCAGTGCGGGTTGCGGGACAGCGTCATCTGCTTGCCGCGCTGGTAGCTGTCGACCTTGTACGGGCCGGAGGAGACGATCGCGGTCTCGTACTTCAGACCGGTGTCCTTGGCCTTCGGCACCGGCATGGTCTGCGACATCGCGACCAGGTAGTCGAACTCCGAGAACGGCTCGTTCAGGTTGAAGACGATCGTCTGGTCGTCCGGGGTCTCAATGGACTTCAGACCCTGCTCGGAGTCGTCCTCGTAGGGGCCCTTGTACGGCTTCTCGTTGTCGACCAGGTACTGCTGGAAGTACTTCGGCCCGAGCTGCAGCTCCTTGGAGAAGTTGCTGCGCTCCACGGCGTACTTCACGTCCTTGGACGTCACCGTCGTCCCGTCGCTGTACTTCACGCCGGTGCGGATCTTGTACGTCCAGGTCTTGCTGTCGTTGCTGGGCGTGCCCAGCCCCGTGGCGAGGTCCGGGATGACCTCCAGGCTCTCCTTGCCCGCGGCCGGCTTGAACGTCGTCAGCGCGCGGCCGTACAGGCGGGCGAAGTTCTGCGAGAAGGCGTAGTAGGTGTTGCCCGGGTCCGGGGAGTCCCAGTCGTCGGAGCTCGCGAGGCGGAGCGTGCCGCCCTTCTTGTCCGAAACGTTGGCGACCTCGTTGACGGCGGCGTTGAAGCCGGGGGCGTCCCCCGAGCCGTCGGAGTCGCCGCCGCCGCAGGCCGCGAGGGCCCCGGCGGCGAGCACCCCGGCCGCGAGGGCCGAGATCGATCTCATCAGTTTCATGTGCAGGCGCACCCCTTCACTTAGACGGGTCGGATAAACCCGAGGTCACTTGGCCCGGGGGTCGAGAGCGTCCCGCAGCCCGTCACCGAACAGGTTGAAGGCGAGGACGGTGATGAAGATGGCCATGCCCGGGATGATCATGTACATCGGGGCGGTCGCGTAGAGCGGGACGGCCAGGGTGAGCATGCCGCCCCACGACGGGGTCGGCGGGATGACGCCCACGCCGAGGAACGACAGGGCGGCCTCGAAGAGGATGTTCGTCGGGATCAGCAGCGTGGAGTACACGAGGATCGGCGCGACGAGGTTCGGCAGCACTTCCTTGAACAGGATGTAGCCGTTGCGCGCGCCCATGCTGCGTGCGGCGTCGACGAACTCGCGCTCCCGCAGCGACAGCGTCTGCCCGCGGACGATCCGGCCGATGTAGGGCCAGTTGAAGAAGCCGATCACGAAGACGAGGACCGACACCCGCAGCCCGTTGCCGCTCAGCCCGAACGAGCCGTCGGTGACGACGCCGACCAGGGCGATCGCGAACAGCAGCAGCGGGAAGGCCAGGAAGGCGTCCATCGCGCGGCTGATGATGAAGTCGACCCAGCCGCCGAAGTAGCCGGCGGTGATGCCGAGGATGGTGCCGAGGAGCACCGACAGCAGCGTCGCCAGGAACGACACCAGCAGCGAGATCCGGGCGCCGTACACGATCCGGGCGAGCATGTCCCGGCCGGTGCCGGGCTCGACGCCCAGCAGGTGCTCGCCGCTGATGCCCGAGTGCCAGACGCCGTCCTTGGGACGGCTGTAGGTCGGGTCGATCAGGTTCTGGTTGTACGCGAGCGGGTCCTGCACGAAGAACGGCCCGAAGATCGCGATGAGGATCAGCAGGATGACCACGCCGCCGCCGGTGAGCGCGACCTTGTCCCGCTTGAGGCGCATCCACGCGATCTGGCCGAGGGACCGGCCCTGGATCTTCTTGCCCTGCATGCCCTCCAGGACCGATTCGGGCTGCGCCTCGCTGTCGGAACCGGTCACCTCGATGGGTGCGGCCACGCTCTACCTCCTACCGTCCGGCCACTGGGTTCAGGCCATGTCGCCGGCGTGCGACCGGCGATCGCGGAGATCATCCGCAGCCCCCGTGCCCGTTACGCCGCGTTTGCTGAAGGGAAACGTAGTCCTTCGGGCACGACTGTCCATCCGTGAAGCGGGCTGCGCCAGTACCCGTATCTGACTTGTGATCTCGTCGTCATCTCGGGCACACGTGTCATACGCAACTCGTCGGACAAATCGCCCGAATAGTACGGCCACCGTCAGAGTGAGTTGCAACTCAGCGGCCCGAAGGCCAGGAACCTTTACCGGACCGAGTCCGTTCTGAGACTCTTTCTCCGCAGGTCAGCACGCTAGTACACACGGGCCCCAAAGGGCACGGACGCGCGCCGCGAGGCGCTCCGGGGCTCCGGCGGGAGCCCCGGAGCGCGCCGCCCCGCGGCGACCGGACGAAAACCGCGAAGCGGCCCTGACAGGTTCTGTCAGGGCCGCTTCGCGAGAACGCGCAACCGGGCGGTCCGCGCACCGGGCGGGGCCCCCTGGTCGGAGGCCCCGGCCGGACGCGCGCGGTCCCGCCGGGCGCCGGGGGCGCCGCGGGGGGACCGGCCCGGTCAGGAGATGCCGCGGTTGCGGAGGATCTGCTCGATCTCCGCCATCTCGGGGTCGACGTTCTGCGCGCCGCCGACCTCGCCCTTGGGCGCCTTGCCGGCCGCGGCGCGCCGGCCGCCGGACTCGCCGCCCTTCCCGCCCGACTTCCCGCCGGACTTGCCGGCGCCGCCCGCGTCCGCGCCGCCTTTGCGGCCGCCCGACCTGCGGGCCAGCATCGCGCCGGACGTCAGGTACAGGACGACGGCGAGGCCGAGCACCACGACCCCCGCCCACTTCTCGGGGTCGAACACCAGGTCCGCGAGGAAGGCGGTCACCCCGGTCAGCGCGGCGCCGATCGGCACCAGCGACAGCGCCGCGCCGCGCACACCGGTCGCCGCGCCGCGGCGGCGCGCCACCCCCCAGCTGATCACCAACCCGACCAGGGTCACCCCGAGACTGATCGCGAAAATGGCTGCGTCGCTCATGCCGGCCCCTCATCCGTGTGGTGCTGCCGCTCCCATGGTCACACGTCCCGGCCCGGGCGCCGCTCCTCCCGGCGGACGGTTTGCGGGCCGCGGGACCTCCTCCTTCCGCGGGACCCTCCCCTGAGAAAGGTGCCCCTCCGGTATCAGGGGCCGCGCGGGCCGCGGGCCGCCCGGCACGGGACGCCGTCGCTTCCAGCGTAGGCGAGCGGAACGCATGTCAACGTCCGGCAACGGAATGATGACGGGACGGTGGAGCCGGACGGGCCCCTCCCCGCGGGAAACGCCCCGTTCGGGCCGCCGCGGCCCGCCGCCCGCGGGGGCGGCGAGGGGAACGGGTCAGCCGACCAGGTCGCGCAGCCGCGCCAGGTCGATCTCCCGCAGCGACGCCACGACCGTCCGGCCGGGCGCGGGCGGGATCGGCAGGACGCCCGGGACGGCGACGACCGCGCAGCCCGCGGCCTCCCCCGCGGCGACGCCGTTCGGCGAGTCCTCCAGGACGACGCAGCGGGACGGGTCGGCGCCGAGCCGCGCGGCGGCGGTCAGGTAGGGCTCGGGGTCCGGCTTGGTGCGGGCGACCTCGTCGCCCGCGACGCTGAGCGCGAAATGCTCGCGGCCCACCGCGTCCAGGACCGGCTCGATCAGCCGGCGGTAGCTCGAGGACACCAGCGCCGTCGCGACCCCGGCGGTGCGCAGCTCGGTGAGCAGCTCCTTCGCGCCCGGCATCATCGGCGCGCAGGCGCTCAGCCGCTCGTGCATCCCGTCCAGCATCCGCCGCCCGACCTCCTCGGGCGAGGCGTCCGCGCCGCTCACCTCGAGCATGTACGCGACGCCGACGTCCAGGGACCCGCCGACCAGCTTCTCCTGGTGCTCGGCCGACCAGGTCGCGCCCAGCGACGCCATGACCTCCGACTCCACCTCCAGCCAGAGGCGCTCGGAGTCGATCAGCAGGCCGTCCATGTCGAACAGCACGGCGTCGGGGGTCTGGGGGGACACGCGTCTCCTCTCGGCGGGCACGGGACTCCACGGTACGCACGTGACGGCACGCACGTCCCACCATAACCGCGCCGTCCCGGTTTCCTCTTCCGTGTCCACATGCTGGACCGCTAACGTGCCCATTCGAGAACTACCAACGAGTAAGGAGCGGTATGAGCGCGTACGGCATCATCCTCTGCGGCACCGACGGCTCGGACTCCTCGTTCCGCGCCGTGGATCGCGCGGCGCAGCTGGCCGCCGCCACCGGCGCGCGGCTCCTGCTCGCCTCCGCCTACAGCCCGATGCCCGAGCGGGAGCGGGCCCGCACGGCGGACCGGCTCGGCGACCTCGCCTACAAGGTGCAGGGGTCCACGCCCGCCGACGACGCGCTGCGCGCCGCGCGGGAGCGGGCCGTCGCCGCCGGCGCCACCGACATCGAGCAGGTCGCGGTCGAGGGCGACGCCGTCGACGTGATCTCCAAGCTCGCCAAGGACCGCGCCGCGGGCCTCGTCGTGATCGGCAACCGGGGCCTCAACAGCCTCGCGGGCCGCCTCCTCGGCTCCGTCCCGGCGAACCTCTCGCACCGGTCGCCGTGCGACGTCCTGATCGTGCACACGACCGACGGGAAGTGATCCGTCGGAAGTGATCGGATCGTGACCCGCTTTCCGCCGCGGGCGTACACGGCGGGCGTCTGGCGGCGCACGGGCGGGGTACGTCACCGTCAGGACGTAGGCTGACGGCCACCGATCATCGCCGGGGGACCCCGACCCCCGGGAATGACGGCCCCCCGCGGTGACGCTGTACCTGGGCGTCGGAAGGAGCAGCGCGTGATCGAGCTCGAAAGCGTGCCGGAACTCGTGGAGCCGGTGCTCGTGGCCGCCTTCGAGGGATGGAACGACGCCGGGGAGGCCGCCAGCGGCGTGATCGGGCACCTGGAGAGCAGCTGGGACGCCGTCCCGATCGCCGAGCTCGACCCCGACGACTACTACGACTTCCAGGTCACGCGGCCGATCGTGGAGATGACCGACGGGGAGACCCGCGGCATCACCTGGCCGACGACGCGGGTCTCGTGGGCGCGGCTGCCGAACGGCCGCGACGTCGTCCTGGTGCACGGCATCGAGCCGAACATGCGGTGGCGGTCGTTCTGCCGGGAACTGGTCGGGCTGATGCTCGAGCTGGACGTCCGCAACGTGGTCCTGCTCGGCGCGCTGCTCGCCGACGCGCCCCACACCCGCCCCGTCCCGGTCACCGGCGCGGCGTCGCAGGCGTCGATTGTCAGCACCCTGAACCTGGAACCGGCCCGGTACGAGGGGCCGACCGGGATCCTCGGGGTGCTGCAGGACGCCTGCGCCCGCGCCGACCTCGACACCGTGTCGCTGTGGGCGGCGGTGCCGCACTACGTGGCGCAGCCGCCGTCCCCGAAGGCGACGCTGGCGCTGCTGCGCCGCGTCGAGGACCTCCTGGACGTCACCGTCCCCCTGGGCGAGCTGCCGGAGGAGGCGCGGGCCTGGGAGAACGGGGTGAACGAGCTCGCCGAGGAGGACTCCGAGGTCGCCGACTACGTCCGGACGCTGGAGGAGCAGAAGGACGCCACCGAGCTGCCGGAGGCCAGCGGCGACGCGATCGCCCGCGAGTTCGAGCGGTACCTGCGGCGCCGCGACCCCGGGTGACCGCGGCCCCCGCCGCGCCGTTCGCGGAGCGGCCGCCGCGCGGGGCGCGGGTTACACTGGGGCCGTCGGATCCCCCTTTCTCGGCGATGGCCCGCGCACGCCGCGAAGTGCGCCCCTCATGACCTCTCGTGTTCCGGAGGGCGGCAGCGCCCCGCACCGGTGACCCGCCGGGCCGCCCGGTCCCCGTCGGGGCCGGCGATCCGCGTCCGGCCCGCCCGCGAACTGCGGCGCCGGCGCCGGGCCCGCGCCCACTCCTGCTGGGACCATCTCATCGCCGCGCCGCTGTGGCCGCTGCACGGCGCGAACCTCGGCACCCTGCTGCGCACCTGCGACGCCGTGGGCGCCTGCCTGGCCGTGCCGCGCTTCCCCTGGGTGCCGGGCGCCCTCGAGCGCGGCAACACGCTCCGCCGCCCGGCGTGCGTGCACTGGACGGGCGACCCGCTCGGGTGGCTCGCGCGGCAGCGGGAGGCGGGCGCCCGCGTCGTCGGCGTGGAGCTGGCCGACGAGGCCGTCCGGCTCGCCGACCTGCCCGCCGCGCGCGGCCGCACCGTCGCCGTCCTCGGCCACGAGCAGCACGGCATCCTCGACGAGGCCCTCGGGCTGCTCGACGCCGCCGTGGAGATCCCCATGGTCGGCACCGGCAGCAGCCTGAACGTCGCGGTCGCCGGGTCGCTCGTCCTCTACAAGCTGGCGGGGCTGCTGTGACCCGGGCCGCGCGCCGCGCCGGGGCGCGGCGCGCGGGGGCGGGCGCGGCGCGCGGGTCACCGCACGGTCAGAGGGCGACGCCGAGGAGCGCGTCGGCGACCGCCGCGACCTGCCGGGGCGCGGCCGGGTCGTCGCCGTCCGCCGCGGCCCAGGCGTCGATCGCCGCGAGCGCGCCGGGCGCGTCCAGGTCGTCGGCCAGGCGGGCGCGGACGGCCGCGGCGACGGGCCCGGCGGCGGGCCCGGACGGGCGGGCGGCGGCCGCGCGCCACCGGGCGAGGCGGTCCGCGGCGGCGTCGAGCTGCGCGTCCGTCCACTCCCAGTCGGACCGGTAGTGGTGGGCGAGCAGCGCCAGCCGGATCGCCATCGGGTCGGCGCCCGACTGCCGCAGCTTCGACACGAACACGAGGTTCCCGCGCGACTTCGACATCTTCTCGCCGTCCAGCCCGACCATCCCGGCGTGGACGTACGCGCGGGCGTGCGGCCGCTCCCCCGTCGCGACCTGCGCGTGCGAGGCGCTCATCTCGTGGTGCGGGAACGCCAGGTCGGAGCCGCCGCCCTCGACGTCGAAGCCCATGCCGAGGTACTCCACGGAGATCGCGGAGCACTCCACGTGCCAGCCGGGGCGGCCCTCTCCGAACGGCGAGTCCCAGCCGGGCTCGTCCGGGCGGCGCCGCAGCCACAGCAGCGCGTCCAGCGGGTCGCGCTTGCCGGCGCGGTCCGGGTCGCCGCCGCGCTCGGCGAACAGCGGCGCCATCTCCTCCCGGGCGAGCCGGCTGACCCGGCCGAACGCGGGGTCGGCGGCGACGGGGAAGTACACGTCGCCGTCCACGTCGTAGGCGGCGTCGCGGCCGCGCAGCTTCTCGATCATCTCGATGACCAGGGGGATCGCCTCGACCGCGCCGATGTAGCGGTCCGGCGGCAGGATCCGCAGCGCGGTCATGTCCTCGCGGAACAGCTCGATCTCCCGGTCGGCGAGCTCCCGCCAGTCCTCCCCGGTCTCGCGGGCACGTTCCAGGAGCGGGTCGTCGACGTCGGTCGCGTTCTGCACGTAGTGCACGTCGTGGCCGAGGTCGCGCCACACGCGGTTCACCAGGTCGAACGCCAGGTAGGTGTTGGCGTGCCCGAGGTGGGTCGCGTCGTAGGGGGTGATCCCGCAGACGTACATCCGGGCGGAGCCGCCGTCCCGCACGCCGCCGGGGAGCGTGGGGTGCGCCGCGCCCGTCCCCGTGTCGTACAGGCTGAGCGGCCGCTCCGCGGCGGGCAGTCCCGCGTCGGAGAGGCTGGGGACATCGGAGGCGTGCCACGATCGCATACGGAAAGCTTATCCGTGGGCGGGTCGCGCCTTTGATGCGCGTTGGTCGGAACTTCCCGTGAGATGCGGCGAACGCCGGACGGACGCGCCGGACGGGCGGCCGGCGGGCGCGCCGTGCGGACGTGCCGTGCGGGCGCGCCGGGTCAGGCGGGACGCACGCGCGGGTCGAGCACCGAGTACGCGAGGTCCACCAGCAGGTTCGCGACGATCACGACGAACGTCACGGTCAGCGTCACGCCGATGACGACCGGGGTGTCGCCGGTGGCGATGGAGCGGGTCACGAGCTGCCCGACGCCCTGCAGCCCGAACACCTTCTCGGTGACGACCGTGGAGCCGATGAGCGCGCCGACGTCCACGCCGAACTGGGTGACGACGGGGGTCAGCGCGGACCGCAGCCCGTGCCGGACGACGACGCGGCGCTCGGTGAGGCCCTTCGCGCGGGCCGTCCGGACGTAGTCCTCCCCGAGCGCGTCCAGCAGGGCGCCGCGGGTCAGGCGGGTGTAGGCGGCCGCCATCAGCAGCGCCAGCGCCGCCCACGGCAGGATCATCCGCTGCAGGAAGTGCTCCTGCAGCGGCGGCCCCGCCTCGAAGAACCGCAGGCCGGCGTCGCCGAGCCGGGTCGAGAACACGTGCAGCAGGACGAGCGCCGCGACGAACGGCGGCGTGGACAGCCCCACCAGCGTGAACACCGCCGTCGCGCGGTCCCACGGGCCGCGGGGACGCGCGGCGCCCAGCGTCCCGGCGAGGACGCCCCCGGCGAACCACAGCACCGCCGCGCCGAACACCAGCAGCAGCGTCGTGGGGAGGCGGTCGGCGATGAGCGCGGCGACGGGGGCGCCGCTGACGTGGGAGTCGCCGAGGTCGCCGCGCAGCAGGCGGCCGAGGAACGCCGTGTACTGGACGGGGACGGGGCGGTCCAGGCCGAGGCTCTCCCGGACCCGTTCGAGGGCGTCGGGGGTGGCGCGGGGCCCGGCGACGACGCGTTCGACCGACACCGGCGACAGGTGCAGGAACGCGAACACCAGCGTGGACACCAGCCACATCACCAGCGCGGCGAACATCAGGCGGCGCAGCACGAAGCACGGCACGGGCGGTCACCCGTCCCCGGGGGCGGCGTCGGCGCGCGGGTCGAGCGCGTCCCTGACGCCCTCGCCGAGCAGGTTGAACGCGAGCGTGGTCAGCAGCAGCAGGGCGCCCGGGACGGCGAGGAGCCACCAGGCCGTCTGGAACACGTCGGAGCCCTCGCCGAGCATCGAGCCCCAGCTCGGCATCGGCGGCCGGACCCCGACGCCCAGGAACGACAGCGTCGCCTCCGCGACGATCGCGCCGGGGACCAGCAGCGACGTCAGCACGGTGAGCTGCGCGGTCAGGTTCGGCAGCACCTCCGACACCATGATCCGCGCGTTGGAGGCGCCGAGCGCGCGGGCCGCCTCGATGAACGCGCGCCGCCGCAGCGCCAGCACCTGCCCGCGCACGACGCGGCCGAACGAGGCCACCGAGAAGAACGCGACGACCAGGATCGTCATCGCCAGGCCGCCCGCGACCGACGGCACCGGGAACGTGGTGGCGAGGGTGATCGCGACGAGCAGGTACGGCAGCGCGAGCATGACGTCCATCAGCCGGGCGAGGACGGTGTCGACGACGCCGCCGCAGAACCCCGCGACGACCCCGATGAGCGTTCCGGCGGCCGCGGCGAGCGCCGCCGCGCCCAGCCCGACGACCAGCGAGATCCGCGCCCCGTAGGCGGTGCGGACCAGGACGTCGCGGCCGAGCTGGTCGGCGCCCAGCCAGAACTCGCGGCCGGGCCCGCGCGGCTGCCCCGCCGCGTCGAGGCCGGTGTCGGGGAACGCCGCGGCGTAGGGGTGCCCGGTCAGGTGCGCCCACAGCGGCGCCAGGGCGGCGAACAGGGCGATCACCAGCAGGACCGCGGCCGCGGCCAGGGCGGACCGGTCGCGGCGGAACCGGGCGAGGGCGAGCCCGGCGGGGGTGCGTCCCGCGCCGGCGCCGGGCCGCTCCCCGAGGACGTCCGCGGCGTCGCCGTCCCCGACGGGACGGACCGAAAGCGGGAGCACCGGCGGGGGCGCCGCCCGCGCGGCGCGGCGGGCGCGCCGGCGGGCGCCGCGCCCGGAGCCCCGAGCGCGCGCCGCGACCTCCTGCTTGAACACGGGTCCCGCCCCCACAGCACCGCCGACAAAGATCGCAATAGGTAGTCAAACTAGCACCGGGCGTCACGGAGGGGCGGTCCGTTGCGGCAAAACGGTCTCCCGGCGCGCCGGGCGGCGCGCCGGGGGCGGTGAGCGGGAACCGGGGGCGGAAGCCGGGTCAGAGGACGCGGGTCCAGGCGGCGGGGTCGCCCGGGACGGCGGAGAAGTCGTAGCGGGCGGCGTCCTCGGCGAGCGCGACGAGGCTGACGGAGGTGGTGCCCCACACCCGCCCTTCGCCGAGGTCGAGCAGCGGCAGCAGGGCCCGGTGGTCGGCGCGGGCGAGGCCGTCGCCGTCGACGAGCGGCAGCCAGGCGCCCCACGCCTCGGCGGAGGGCTCGCCGCCGAAGCCGGGCTCCGGGCGCGGCGCGGTGAGCATCCGGGGCCGGAAGTGGGCGAGGCGGGCGGCCATGTAGGCGTCCTCCCGCACGTCGCCGTCGGTCCTGCCGGGGCCGCCCCCGCCCTCCAGGCCGCTGTTGACGATGAGGTGGACGCCGGGGCCGAGGTCGTGCGCGGCGAGGGCGCCGCCGTCCCAGCTCCACAGCCGTACCCGGCCGGGCTCGGCCGCGACCAGGTGGAACGGGTCGAAGACGTCCAGGGGCAGCGCGCCCGGGTCGCCGCCGGACGCCGCGAGCAGCGGCAGCTCGCCGCGGCTGGCGCGGCGGTCCTCGGGCGCGGGCCGTCCGCGGCCGTTCAGCACCACCCCGGCGCGGGGCGCGGCGGGGTCGACCGCCAGCCAGGTGCCGCCGGCGCGCAGGTCACGGCCGCCGACCACGCCGGGGCGGTCCGGCCAGTGGGGGGCCGGGGGCTCCCACGCGCGGTTCACGAACTCGTCGCGGACTCCCGCGAGCAGGACCGGGACCGGGGACGACGGGTCGACGCTGATGATCGCCGTGCACATGCCCCAATTTGAGCATCTTGCCCGGAACGGGGCGACGGCGGGGGCGGATCAGAGCGGCGGCCAGGGGACGGCGGGCCAGTCCTCCGGGGGGTAGGGGTGGATGCGGTGCTTGAGCATCAGCTCCACGCGGCGGCGGGTCGCGTCGACCTCCTCGGCGGTGAGCAGCTCCGCCAGCCGCGCCGCCAGCGGGCCGCCGCGCAGGCCCGCGTCGACGCGGGCGAGCGCCTCGAGCGCCTCGGCGGTCAGCGGGTTGCCCCGCCACTGCCACAGCACGGTCCGCAGCTTGTACTCGACCGAGAAGGTGACGCCGTGGTCGCAGCCGTAGACGTGGCCGCCGCCGGGCGGCAGCAGGTGCCCGATCTTGCGGTCGGCGTTGTTGATGACGGCGTCGAACACCGCCATCCGGCGCACCGCCTCGTCGTCCGACCGCGACAGCGCGACGAGATCGATGTCGGGGTCGGGCTCGACCCACAGCTGCACCATGCCCGGGCCGTAGGGGCCGTCGCGGTGCACCGTCGGGGGGACGGTGCTCCAGCCCATGACGCGGGACACCTCGTAGGCGGCGACCTCCCGCTCGGCGAGCGTGCCGTCGGGGAAGTCCCACAGCGGGCGCTCCCCCGCGACCGGCTTGTAGACGCAGGCGGCGGACCGGCCCTCGTGCTCGATCGAGCAGTACAGGGTGGCGTTGGACGCCTGGACGAGCCGGCCCTCGACCGTCAGCCGCCCGGCGAGCAGGAGCCCTTCGGCGGCGGCGACGTCGCCCGGCGGCACCGGGCGGCCGGGCGCGCCGTCGCCGGCGGGCGCCCGATCCCGGGAGGACTGGGTCATGCGCTCATTCTCCCGGCATCCGCCTTCATGATCCAGTACGCCGGTGTCCCCGCACGGCGCGTCGCGGGACGGCGCCCGGCGGCGGGGGTCGTTGGGCGGTGCGCCATGTCAGCCGAGGTATCCGTTCTGCCGGGGGCAGACGTGCCCCTCGGCGTCCAGCGGCAGCCCGCACAGCGGGCACGGGGGGCGGCCCGCCGCGACGACCTTCAGGGCCCGCTCGGTGAACGCGCGGGCCTGGGCGGGGCTGATCTGCACCCGCAGCACCGCGATAGCGGGGTCGTCCTCGCCGACCTCCGCGTCCTCGCCCTCGGTGACCTCCTGCGCCTCGATCACGACGCGCTGCCCGTCGGGGTCCCAGGCGAGCGCCATCGTGCCGACCCGGAACTCCTCCTCCACCGGCTGGTCGAGGGGGCCGTCGTCGCGCAGCTCCGCGGGGGCCGCCGCGGGCACGGGCGCGTCGCCGCCGCTGCGGCGCAGCACCTCGTCCAGCAGCTCCTCCAGCCGCTCGGCCAGCAGCGTCACCTGGAACTTCTCCAGGCCGACGCTGGTGACGCGGCGGCCGGAGCGCGCCTGCAGGTAGAACGCGCGGTCGCCGGGCCGCCCGACGGCGCCGGCCACGAACCGCTCCGGCAGATCGTAGGAGATGACGGGCATGACACCGACCCTACGCGCCGCCGCCGACGACCGCGTCACTCGACCCGAGTCCGGCTTTCCCGGAACCGTCGCCCGCGCGCTCCCGGTCGCCCTCCTTCGGCGGTTCGGGCACGAGGCCGGAGACGTCCCCGCCGGTGTCGTTGAGCCGGACGACGAACGGGCGCAGCTCGGTGTAGCGGACGACGGTGAGGGACGCGGGGTCGGCGTGGATCCGCTGGAACTGGTCGAGGTGCAGGCCGAGCGCGTCGGCGACGATCGCCTTGATGACGTCGCCGTGGCTGCACACCGCGTAGAGGGCGTCCGGGCCGTGCTCGGCGGCGATCCGCGCGTTCCAGTCGCGGACGGCGGCGACGGCGCGGTGCTGCGCGGCGGCGAGGGACTCGCCGTCCGCGCCGGGGAACACCGCGGCGCTCGGGTGGCTCTGCACGATCCGCCAGAGCGGCTCCTTCGCGAGGTCCTCGATGCGGCGGCCGGTCCAGTCGCCGTAGTGCACCTCGCCGAACCGGTCGTCGGTGCGGACGGCGCCGGCGGCGCCGGGGCGGCCGGCGGCGACGGCCTCGGCGGTCTGCACGCAGCGGTCGAGGGGGCTGGACACGATCGCGGCCAGGGGGAGCTCCGCGATGCGGTCGGCGAGGGCCGCCGCCTGCGCGCGGCCGCGCTCGTCCAGGCCGAGCCCGGGGGTCCACCCGGCGAGCACCGGCCCGGTCATCGCGGTCAGGCCATGCCGTACCAGGAGAAGGGTCGTCACAGTCGGCAACTCTACGCAATGCGGGGCGCCGCCATGATCGGGCGGGGGCGGTCGGGCGGGACGCCCCGCCGAGGGGAGGCGCGGCGCCGGCGGATGCGCGACAATGCGTCCCGTGATCGTCGACAAGGCCATTTACGCGGGCGGGACCCGGCACGAGATCGACGGCGACATCGGCGACGCGATCCGGACCGCGCGCCGGGACGGCGACTGCTTCGTCTGGATCGGGCTGTTCGAGCCCGGCGCGGCGGAGTTCGACCTGGTCAAGGACGAGCTGGAGCTGCATCCGCTGGCCGCCGAGGACGCCGTCGCGGCGCACCAGCGGCCCAAGATGGAGCGGTACGGCGACACGCTGTTCGTCGTGCTGAAGACGCTGACCTACATCGACGCGACGTCCGACATCGAGGTCGGCGAGATCATGGTGTTCCTCGGCGCCGACTTCGTCGTGACGGTGCGGCACGGCGCCGGGAACCCGCTCGGGCCGGTGCGGGACCGGCTGGAGCGCGACCCCGGGATGCTGCGGCACGGCGCGACGTCCGTGCTGTACGCGGTGTGCGACGAGGTCGTCGACCGGTACGGCGTCATCGCGCACGAGGTCGAGGTGGACATCATCGGCCTCGAGCGGTCGGTGTTCGATCCCGACGCGCCCGACGTCACCGCCGACATCTACTCGCTGAAGCGGGAGGTGCTGGAGTTCCGCGGCGCGGAGGACCCGCTCGTCCCGGTCCTGCAGGAGATCGTCAAGGGCCGCGTGCCGGAGTGCGCGGGGACGCGGGAGTACTTCCGGGACGTCCTGGACCACCTGCTGCGCGTGGACGCGCAGGTCGACGCGCACAACGAGCTGCTGAACAGCGTCCTGACCGCGCATCTGGCGCTGGTGGGCAGCAGGCAGAACGCCGACATGCGGAAGATCTCCGCGTGGGCGGCGATCATCGCGGTGCCGACGGCGATCGCCGGGATCTACGGCATGAACTTCGACCACATGCCCGAGCTGCACTGGACGTGGGGGTACCCGGCGGTCCTGGCGGTCATGGCGACGGTGTGCGCGGTCCTGTTCCGGCGGCTCCGCAAGAGCGGCTGGCTCTGATCACCGGTCGTCCGGGCCGGGCTCGGCGGCGAGCAGGACGGCCCACAGGTGCGACTCGGCGCCGTCCCGCTCCAGCCGCCGCCGGAGCCGCTCCACGCCGCCGCGGGTGGGCACCGCCAGCCCCAGCAGCAGCGGGTACCCGGCCGCGAACCCCGCGAGGAAGATCAGCTCGCCGTGGCCGACCATCGCCAGCGGCAGCCCCGCCAGGACGACGCCCAGCGCCAGCGCGAGGCGCAGCAGGACCGCCTGCCGGAACAGCAGCAGCGCCCGCCCCGCCGCGTCGCCGCGGGTCCCGCCGGGCGGCATCGGGCGCGGCGTGCGGGGCGCGGCGAGCGCCGCGGGCAGCGCGAGGGCCGCGAGCACCAGGTAGGGCCACGGCCCGCCGTCGCCGGCGAGTCCCGCGTCGCCCTGGACGATCAGCGGCATGATCGCGAGGATGAGGACGGGCGCGGCCAGCAGCACCAGCATCCCCGCGCGCAGCCGCCCCAGCACCGTGCCGCCGCGCAGCGACGCGACGTAGCCCGGGTCGTCGTCCGGGCCGGCCCCGTACACCGGCGCGAGGCCCGCCGCGACGTCGGCCGCGCCGTCGCCCCCGGGGTCCTTCGGCGAGTACATCGAGAACGGGGGTGGTGCCATGGCGCCGCACTCTAACCCGGCGATGTCCCGCGGCAATAGCCTCGGCGCCGGGTTCGCCGCCGGTTCGTGCGCGGGTGATCAAACGCGCCGCCGGAACGCTCACCCGGCGACGAAAAACGCCGCCCGGGACCGGCCGGGGCGGCCCGCGGCGCGCGGGCCCGCCGGGGCGGCGCCGGGACCGGGCGCGGGAATGCGCGTCGGCGATGACCGATACATTGGCCGCCTATGAAGGAGCGTCACCTGGGGCGGAGCGGGCTGCTGGTGTCCCGGCTGGGCCTCGGCACCATGACCTGGGGCGAGGACACCGAACCCGACGAGGCCGCGGCGCAGCTCGTCGCGTTCGTCGAAGCCGGCGGCACCCTGGTCGACACCGCCGACGTCTACTGCGACGGCCGCAGCGAGCAGATCCTCGGGCACCTGATGCGGGAGCTGGTCGACCGCGACCGCCTCGTCGTCGCCACCAAGGCGGCGATCCGCCCGGACGGCCGCTACGACGGGTCGCGGCGGCACCTGCTGCGCGCCCTGGACGCCTCCCTGGACCGCATGGACCTCGAGCACGTCGACCTGTGGCAGCTCCACGTGTACGACCCGGCGACGCCGCTGGAGGAGACGCTGTCGGCGCTGGACGAGGCGGTCGTGTCGGGCCGCACCCGGTACGCGGGCGTGTCGAACTTCGCGGGCTGGCAGATCGCGAAGGCCGCCGCGTGGCAGAAGGCGTGGCCGGGCCGCGCCCCGATCGTGTCGGCGCAGCTGGAGTACTCGCTGCTGCGCCGCGACATCGAGCGGGAGGTCGTCCCGGCGGCGCTGGACGCGGGCGCGGGCCTGCTGCCGTGGTCGCCGCTCGGCCGCGGCGTCCTCACCGGCAAGTACCGCACCGGGATCCCCGCCGGGTCCCGCGCCGCGGGCGACCAGTACGGCGACTTCGTCCGCCCCTACCTCGACGAGGAATGCGGCCGGATCGTGGAGTCGGTGGTGACCGCCGCCGAGGGCCTCGGCGTCTCCCCGCTGAGCGTGGCGCTGGCGTGGGTCCGCGACCGGCCCGGGGTCGCCGCGCCGATCGTCGGCGCCCGGACGGCCGCGCAGCTGTCGGCCGCGCTGGAGAGCGAGGACCTGACGCTGCCGGGCGAGATCCGCGCCGCGCTGGACGACGTCTCCGACATGTCCCCTCCCCCTCCGTGACCGCACGGGCCGTCCGTGGCACCCTCAGGACGGTCCACCGCCCACCGTGAACAGCCGTGACGGGAAGCACGTGACCGACACCCCTGAACCCGCAGACCACCCCGCCGCCGACGACGGCTCCGGCGGCGGCTTCGGCGGCGGCGAGTCCGCCGCCGAGCGCGCGGCGCGCGCCGCCGCCGTCATGCGCGCCGCCGAGGAGAGCGCGCGGCGCAACCACCCGGCGCCCTCCGGCGGGCCGGGGAGGCCCGTCGGAGGGCGCCGGG
>NZ_QHJN01000128.1:0-24217 GCF_003947565.1 Actinomadura sp. WAC 06369
ACCGCTAGGGTGGTCACGAGGTCTCCGGTGTTCAGGTTCTTCTTGGTCGATGAACCCTCTACCGGAGACCTCACTATTTAGCGATCAGGACACACCGCCACACCCTGGACTTCGAAACACGCCCTAGAACGCCGGCTACGCACCGGCGTACAGGTCAACGCATATGCGTCCTGGACCTCCACGGAAGGTTTCGGCGTCCATTGGGACGACCACGACGTCATCGTCTTGCAGATATCGGGCGCCAAGCGATGGAGGGTCTACGGCCCGACCCGACCCGCACCGATGTATCGAGATATCGAGTTCGATGACACACCGCCCGAAAACCCGATCGACGAGTTCACCCTGTATGCCGGGGACGTTCTTCATGTACCGCGCGGGTGGTGGCACGCCGCCTCGGCATCCACCGGGCAACCGTCACTCCACCTCACATGCGGGCTGTCCACGCACACGGGCATCGACCTGCTGACCTGGCTGGTGGATCGGCTACGGGACGAGCACGCTCTTCGCGCCGACCTTCCTCGCCCGGACGATCATGATGGGCGAGCGGCCTGGAGTCGGAAGGTCACCAAGCTGATCACCGAACGCCTTCGGAGTCCGTCTGTGGTCGAAACCTACTTCACCGCACGCGATGCCGCATACGGGACGCGTGGGGGCTTCTCGCTCCCATATGCGGTTCGTGAACAACTTCCCGCGGATCATCGCTTGCCCGTCCGAATGACGGCACCGCGAGCCGTCGTTCACCACGCCGAGCAGGCCGTGGTGCTGGAAGCCGCCGAGCAACGCTGGACGCTCGCCGCCCAGACGGCACCACTGGTGGACTTGCTCTGCACTGGGCAACCGACCACACTCGGCAGTCTCGCCGAAGCCGCGGACATCACCGTAGAACAGGCCGCCGGCTTGATCGGTCGCCTTACACGCAGCGGAATCGTCGCTGTGGGAGAACGGTGATGGCGGTCGTGGGCTTGGGCACCTACCGCTGCCGTGATGTGCCTACCGCCGTGCGGGCGGCCATCGCGACAGGGGTTCGCATGATCGATACTGCCCCGGTTTATGCTCGCGGGCAGGCGCAGAGGGAGCTGGCTCCCGCTCTTCGCGCCTGCCCGAGGGCGAGCGTCTCCACCAAGGTCGGCCATATGACTTCGTGGCAGGCCGAGGCAGCTCAGCGCTCGGGACTCATCACTGCCTCGGAGGCGGCCCGCAGGCACTCCATCGCTCCCGCTTACCTCACCCACCAGATCACCGTCAACGCCAACGAACTCGCCCGAAGCCGACTCGATTTGCTGTACCTGCACAACCCGGAACATGACACGCACGGTGATCGGAGCAGACTCCTCTCACAGATAACGCAAGCATTCGAGGCATGCGAGCATGCCTCTCACCAAGGTCTGATCGACGGATACGGTGTCGCCACTTGGAACGGCTTCACCGACGGTGCGTTCACGGTGAAGGATCTTCTGTCCGCCGCCCGCGACGCCGCAGGGAGCAACCGCTCTCATCTGAAGGGGATACAGCTTCCCGGAAGTTTGGTGCGACTCGCGCCGCTTGCTGAAGCGGTCAACGGCCTCGGCCCTATCGCCGAGGCTGCGGAGGCAGGCTTGCAGGTGTGGGCGTCCGCTCCCCTGCACGGTGGGGAACTCGTCGATATGGTCACGCGCGACCTGGCCGAATTCATCGGTCCGAACCTTGCTCCTGCGGAGGCGGCTTTGGCAGTTGTGGCTTCAACGCCTGGCCTTACCGGTGTGCTGCTTTCAGCCTCGGGTGAGGCACACTGGCGAGTGGCGCAGGACGTCTTTCGCCGTCCGTCCATCCCTCGTCTGCACCTTCGGGAGATTTGTCGTGTTCTCTGCGCCTGATGACCCCGCGGTCCGTGAGCGGATGGAGGGCGCCTTCGAGTGGGCGGCGGAGCGGTTGGGGTGTGTCGTTCTGCCGGATGGCCCCGGTGCCTGGGGGCATGGGGGACGAACGCGCGGCGGGGCCGTCGAGGGGACCGATGGGGTCGCGTGGCTTCGGGTGCTGGCTGTGCCTCTGGAACGGCGAGGGTCGAAGCTGTGGACTGGAAATGAGACGGCGGCTGATGTGCTTCCCGCTGTCGTTCCGCGGCCTCGGCTGGTCGACGCCTTGGAGTGGGTTGATGGCGGGGTTGCTTACCGTGCTGAGTTGAGCTCCTATGTTGGGGCGTCGGTTTGCTCGTCCGGTCCCGTGCTTGCTGGGCTCGTCCGTCTGGGGGATGCGTGGTGGGTGCGGTTGAAGGAGGCACTTGGAGCTGTGGCGGCGACGCCTATGCCGGTATGCCGTTCGCCTGTCGTCTCCCAGGAGTATGTTGCGCGCGCCATCCCGCGTTATGTCGGGGAGACGAACGTCGACGCCACGGTCACGCGATGGAGTCTCGCCCACGGTGACCTTCACTGGGCCAATCTCACCATGCCCGAACTCACTATCCTGGATTGGGAGGGCTTCGGTCCCGCGCCGTTTGGCTTCGACGCGGCGAACCTGTACGCCTACTCGTTGCCCGTGCCCGAGGTTGCCGCGGACGTCCGGCGAGCGTTCGCTCACGTGCTGGCGACACCGGACGGACGGCTCGCCGAACTCATCGTCGCCGCGATGATCGTGCAGGCCGCCGAACGCGACGACGTTCACGCTCGCCTTGCCCCGCTCGTCTTGAAGCATGTGCGCGGGTCAAGGTCAGTGGGTGGTGCCTAGTTCTATGAACAGGACTCCGGTGGCTATCAGGGCGATGCCCAGGGCCATGACCTTGGTCAGGGCTTCCTTGAACAGGACGCGGGAGGCGATGGCGGTGAGGGCTACGCCGGAGGCGGCCCAGATGCCGTAGGCGACGCCGATGCCCAAGCCGTCGTGGAGCGCGAGGGTCAGGAAGGCGAACGCCGCCAGGTAGCCGACGGCTACGAGCGTGTACCAGGACCGGCGGGCGTTCGGCTGGGAGGCCATGCGGAGTGAGAGGGTGGCCGTTACTTCGGTGAGGATCGCTCCCATCAGGTACAGCCAGGTCACGCGTGCTCCCGGTCTTGGGCGCGATGGGAGCCGAGCTCCACGCACAGCACCCCGGCGATCACGAGGGCGATGCCGACGCCCATGGTCGGGGTGAGGGCGTCGTTGAAGATCACGGCGGCCAGGACGGCGGTGAGGACGACTCCGGCTGCGGCCCACACGCCGTAGGCGACGCCGACGCCCAGCCCGGCGCGGAGGGCGAAGCTGAGGCCGACGAACGCGCCGACGTAGCCGACGGCGACCAGCGCATACCAGGCGGGGTCGTCCACCGCGGCGCGCAGCGCGAGCGTGGCGGTCACCTCCAGCAGGATCGCCGCCAGGAGGGGTGCCCACTTGTTCATCGGGACGCCTCTTCCTCGGATGATCATTCGGCCGTCGGGCACTTTACCTTCCGGGACGGACGGGTGCGCAGGTGGATGCGCTCGCCTTGCTTGCTCAAGAGGCTGAGCACCTCGACGCCACCGCGGCGGGTCCCGCTCATTCCGCTCGACCGCGCCGGGCGCGGCGGGCCGCGGCCGTCCCGGCGAGCATGACCGCGGTGAGGGACGCGTAGACGGCGGCGGACGCGCCGAGCGCCGAGGTGTCGAGTTCGAGCCCGGTGCCGTCGGCGGCCGCCGCCGCGATTGCGGCCCCGAGCCCGGCCGCCAGCAGGCCGAACGTCCACGCGACGACGCGGCCCGTCCCCTCCGGCCGCGCCAACCGCCGGACGGACGCGGACACCAGCAGGACGCCCGGGACCCGCTCGCCCTCGCGGAGCTTCTCCAGCAGCGGGCCGCGCGTGCGGAACTCCGCGTCCCACCGGTTCCCGTGCTGCGGGGTGGTGAACTCGGCGACGATGTCCTCGCCGTCGTCGAGGGCGACGCCGGAGACGGCGAACTCCTGCTGCCACCGGCACTCCGCCGCCCCCTGGGGCGGGGCCTCGCAGCGCGGCGCGTCCCGCAGCGCGTACAGGTCGTCCCGCAGGTCGCGGAACTCCGCCGCCAGGAACGCCGAGCCCGCCGCATCCCGAGGCCGGTCAGCAGGAGGCAGGCCGCCACGACCCGGCGGAAGGCCGGGGTCCTGTGGTCGGCGTCGGGGGGTCACTGCGTGGCCATGGGCGGATTCTGCCGGTTCCGGCGCCGCCGCACTCAGGGACGCGGCAGAAGGTGCAGGTACTCGTCGAGGGGGGTCGCGGCGGCGAGCATCGCGCGGCTGCGGGTCCGGAGGCGGGTGCGCCACTCGGCGAGGACGTCCTCCAAGGCGGTGGCGCCGCCCGCGGCGCGGAGCCGGTCGACGAACAGTTCGATGCGGCGCAGCGGGTAGCCGCCGCGGCGGAGCTGGCGGGCGGCGTGCGCGTCGCGGACGACGTCCGGCGGGTAGCGGCGGCGGCCGGTGGGGTCGCGGCGGGGCCGCAGGATCCCGGCGGCCTCCCACTTGCGCAGCGACGCCGGGTGCATGCCGAGCTGGTGGGCCAGCTCGCCGATGGACAGCTCGCGGCGCGGGTCGTCCGCGGGCGGCGCCGCGGTCAGGTCGCCGAGGGCGGCGGCGACCTGGTCGAGGACGTCCCGTTCGTGCAGCAGGTCGGCGTGCGCGCGGTCGATCAGCCGGAAGAGCGCGTCGTCGTCGCCGCGTCCGGCGGCCCGCAGGATCTCGGCGGCCGTCGCGTGCCCGTAGCCGGCGCGGAGGGCGAGGAACGCGCGGAGGGCCTGGGCGTGGACGGCGGTGTACCGCCGGTAGCCGCTGGCGCTGCGCTCGGCCGGGGGCAGGATGCCGTCCTCCTCGTAGTTGCGGACGGCCTGCGCGGAGAGGCCGTGCTCGCGGGCGAGGTCGACGGGTCGCAGAGCTTTCATGTCCTCGCTTTGAAGGTTGAGCCGCTCGTCAGCGGAAGTTTCCGCGAGAAGTTTCAATAGAGGTTTCAACGTTACAGTTAAGTGCGACCGTTTGGCCACGCCCGCGAAAGGGGCTTTTCGTGTCTGTCCACGACATCGGTCTGCACTTCGGCGACGACCTCGCCGGACTCGGTTCCGCGCTCGACCGCCTGCTGGACGGGTTCCGTCCGGCGCCCGCGCTGCTCGCGCTGGGCGAGCCCACCCACGGCGCGGAGGAGTTCCCCCGGCTGCGCAACCAGGTCCTGCGGCACCTGGTGGAGCACCACGGGTACCGCTCCATCGCCATCGAGAGCGACCACATCGCCGGGACGGTCGTCGACGACCACGTCGCCACCGGCGCCGGCGACCTCGACGACGTCCTCGCCGCGGGCTTCACGCACGAGTTCGGGACGCTGCGCGGCAACCGGGAACTGCTCGCATGGCTGCGGGAGCACAACGCGGGGGCGGACCCCGAGGAGCGGGTCCGGTTCTACGGGTTCGACGGCCCGTTCGAGATCACCGGCGCGCCGAGCCCCCGCGCCTCGCTGACGGCGGCCCACGCCTACCTGGCCGAGCACCTGCCGCGCGTCCCCTACGACGCCGGGGACCTCGACGCCCTGCTCGGCGACGACGACGCGTGGACGCATCCCGAGGTGATGATGGACCCCGCGCACTCGATCGGCGACACCCCCGAGGCGCGGCGGCTGCGGCTGCTCGCCGACGACGTCCTCTCCGTCTACGGGTTCGAGGCCCCGACGCTCATCGCGGCGACCTCGGACGACGCGTACTTCCGCGCGCACGCCCACGCCCGGACGGCGCGGGCCGTCCTGCGCTACCACGCGGTCCTGGCGTCCGTGTCGCCCGCCCGGATGCCGACCCTGCTCGGGCTGCGGGACGCGCTGATGGCCGAGCACCTGCGCGCCATCGCGGCGGCGGAGGAGCGGCGCGGGCCGTGCCTGGTGTTCGCGCACAACGCCCATGTGCAGCGGGCCCGCTCCCACATGCCGTGGTGGGGCGAGGAGGACGGCCTGCACTGGTGGAGCGCGGGCGCGCTGACCGCGGCGTCCGACCTGGGCGGACGCTACCGGCTCATCGTGTCCGAGCACGGCGGCGACGGCGACGCGGACGACAGCCTGCAGGGCGTGCTGGCGGGCGCCGTCCCCGGCCGGGCGTTCTTCCCGGCGGCCCCGCTCGCCGACGCGCTCGCGGACGCCCGGGACCTGCGCGTCCCGTCCCGCCAGGGGCACATCCCGCTGGAGGCCGCCGAGCTGCGCGGCGCGGACGCCGTCGCGTTCGTCCGCGTCGCGGGCTGACGGTCACCCGTCCGGGTGCCGCCACCCGGCCTCGACCGAGACGCCGGGCGTCCCGTCGGCGCCCTGTTCCACTCGACGTGCTGAACCCCCGGGCGGGAGCGCGCCCGGGGGATTTCGGCCGCCGCCGCGCCACCCCCGACGCGACGGCGGACGTTCTCAGTCCTCGGTGATCCGGTTGAGCCGCTCCATCGACTCGACGTACTCCTCGATGAGGTCGTAGACGACCTGGCTCGTGGACTTCACCTGGTTCATCGAGCCGACGATCTGGCCGACCGGGAAGGTGACCAGCTCGCCGTCGCCGGAGCGGGCGATGCGGGGCAGCGCGTCGGCGATGAGCATGAACTGCATCGGCATCGGGAGGGTGCCGGGCGACTTCTCGCTCTCCCACGCCTCCGTCCAGGCGGTCTTGAGGAAGCGGGCCGGCTTGCCCGTCCACGCGCGGGACCGGACGGTGTCGCGGGACGTCGCCGCGAGCAGCTTCGGCATCGCGCGCTCGGGGGTGTCGGCCTCCTCGACGGTGAGCCAGATCGAGCCCGTCCACACGCCGTCGGCGCCGAGGGCGAGGCCCGCCGCCATCTGCCGGCCGCGGCCGATGCCGCCCGCGGCGAGGACGATCGTCTCGTCGCCGACGGCGTCCACGACCTCGGGGATGAGGACCATCGTGGAGACGTCGCCGGTGTGGCCGCCGGCCTCGGTGCCCTGCGCGACGATGATGTCGACGCCGACGTCGGTCTGCTTGCGGGCGTGCCGGGCGTTGGAGGCGAGGCCCGCGACCTTGACGCCCTTCTCGTGGGCCTCGGCGACGACGTCCGCGGGCGGCGGGCCGAGCGCGCTGGCGAGCAGGGCGATCGGGTGCCGGAGCGCCACCTCGACCTGGGGCCGCGCGGTCTGGTCGGTCCAGCCGAGCAGCGCGCGGTGGGCCGTCTCGGTGGACGGCTCGACGCCGTGCTCTTCGAGGAGGTCGTCGAGGAACTTGCGGTGCTCGGCGGGGATCATCCCCTGCAGCTTGCCGAGCATCTCCTCGGCGTCGCCGAGGTCCGCGCCCTCGTACTTGGCGGGCATGACGACGTCGACGCCGTAGGGCTTGCCGCCGACGTGCTCGTCGATCCACTTGAGCTCGAGTTCGAGCTCCTCGGGGCTGAAGTACAGGGCGCCGAGGACGCCCATGCCGCCGGCGCGGCTCACCGCCGCGACGACGTCGCGGCAATGACTGAACGCGAAGATCGGGTACTCGATGCCGAATAGTTCGGTAGCTCGTGTCCGCACAGCCCCGACCCTAGGCGCGATCCGGCCAAACTGCAACAGGTTCTAGTTAGGGAATTCGCTGTGATCCGGGTGCGGGCGGCTCCACCTAGAACGTGTATCAGGCAGGTCGGGTGCGGGCATGCCGCACGCCGCCCGGACGGGCCGGGCGGCGGGGCGGCGGGCGTCAGGCGCGGGGCGCCGGTCTCCGCTTCGGTTCGGGGCGGCGGGCGGCCCGCGACGGGGCCTTCTTGCGCGCCGGCTTCTTGTCCGGCCGCTTCGGCGTGCGGGGCGGGGAGACGTCGCCGAACTTGCCGTCGGAGCGGCGCGGCGCCTGCGGCGGGGGCGGCGGCGCGTCGTCGCGGCCGAGCCCCATGAGGCCGCCGATGAGCAGCCCGAGCAGGCCGAGCAGGACGGCCCCGCCCGGGATGAAGATCCGCACCATGTCGATCTGCAGCGCGGTGCCGTCCGCGAGGTCGACGGCCTTGCGCTGGTCGGCGTCGGTGGTGACGAGGTCGGCCTGCGCGACGATCATCTCGCCGCGCCCGTCCGGCGTCCGGACGGTGCTGCGGATGTTCTTGCGGTGCTTCACCGGGATGCCGGTGCGCGGGTCCACCCAGACGGTGTTGTACGCCTCGGTGTAGCGGTCGACCCGCTGCGGCTCGGCCTCCTGCAGCCCGAGCATCGTCCCGGGCAGCTTCGCCTCGACCGGTCCGGTCTTGGTCAGGGGGATGTGCTGGGTGAACCGGTACGCGCTGAGGCCCCGGACCTGCTCGACCGCGCCGAACTTCATCGGCGCGACCTGCTTGGTCGTCGGGTCGTACACCGGGTAGTCGCGCTTCTGCACGTTCGCGATGGGGAACAGCAGGCCGTACCCGTCCATCCGGACGTTGCCGTCGCCGTCCACGTTGACGCCGCAGCAGTTCACCAGCCGCGAGGTCTTCCGGTCGAACGCGATGCGGAACCCCTGGATCTGGACGGGGTTCTTCGGGTTCGCCTTGTCGTAGATGTTGGTGGTCGAGTCCCAGACGGCGATGTCGTCGTTGCCGTTGTTCGCCCGGACGTCGCCGCGGACGGTGTTCGTGGCGAGCAGCGTGACGTTCGTCCTCGTCTTCAGCGCCGCCTGGTCGAAGTAGGTGCTGCTCGGCGACTCCAGGTGCGTCACCTGGTACCGGTTCAGCGGCGCGCGGACGACCTGCTCCGCCACGTAGAACCGGACGAGGGGCGCGAGGGTGAGGAAGAACGCTCCGAGGCCGATCAGGAGCAGTCCGACCCGTCGCCGCATGAACACCTCCGGGAGTGCCGTCCAGTCGCGGCCGGGGGGCCGTCTCCGGCGTGTGTCGGGTCAGGCTAACAGGACTCCCGCACGTTCGTACCGGTCGGTAAGCTCCGGCTGTACTTTTCGTCGCAGTATTTTTCCGGCGCCGAAATCCCCGACTGGACGGACGCGAGGTGGCGATGGTCTCGGTGCACCCGGAACCCCGCGCGCACGAGCCGTCCGGGCCGGGGCCGTCGGCGCACGAGCCGCCCCGCGAGCCGCCCCCCGAGCCGCCCCCCGAGCCGCCCCACCGGGCGACGCTGGCCCGGTCGGTGCGGCTGTTCGGCGCGTTCCGGCGCGAGAGCCGCGACCCCGGACGCTTCTACGACCTGCTGGCCCGCGACACCGTCGCCCAGCTCCGCACGTACGCCGACCTGGACGGCGCGACGGTCGTCGACGTCGGGACCGGCTCGGGGTTCTTCGCGCGCGCGCTCGAACGGGCGGGCGCGCGGTGCGCGGGCGTCGACCCGGACGTCCGCGAGCTGCGCGCGCACGGCGCCCCGGGGCCGAACACGATCGCCGCGAGCGGGCTCGCGCTGCCGTTCCGGACCGGTTCGGCCGACGTGTGCTTCTCGTCGAACGTCCTGGAGCACGTCCCGGACCCGTGGCGGATGGCCGGGGAGATGCTGCGGGTGACCCGGCCGGGCGGCACGGTGTACCTGTCGTTCACGAACTGGCTGTCGCCGTGGGGCGGGCACGAGACGTCCCCGTGGCACTACCTCGGCGGGCACCGGGCGGCGCGCCGGTACGAGCGGCGCCACGGCCGCCCGCCGAAGAACCGGTTCGGCGGCGGCCTGCACCCGGTGTCGGTGGCGGACGCGCTGGCGTGGGCGCGCGGGCGCGACGACGCGGACGTCGTGGACGTGCTGCCGCGCTACCACCCGGGCTGGGCGCGGGCGGTCGTCCGCGTGCCGGGGCTGCGGGAGGTCGCCACCTGGAACCTCCTGCTGGTCCTGCGGAAGAGGCCCGGATGACGACCGGCGAACGGGTCGCGCGGACGGCGGTGCCGCCGCAGATCGACGGGCACCAGGCGCCGCTGGACGGCGTCCGCGCGGTCGCGGCGCTCGCCGTCCTGGCCGTCCACGTCGCCAGCTCGGCGGGCACGATGACGCGGGGCGAAGGCGCGGGCTGGCTGTTCAACGGCGGCCAGGTCGGGGTGGCGATCTTCTTCACGCTGTCCGGGCTGCTGCTGTACCGGCCGTGGGCGGTGGCGGCGCTGGACGGACGGCCCGCGCCCGGTGCGGGCACGTACTTCGCCAAGCGCGCGCTGCGGATCCTGCCCGCGTACTGGGTGCTGATCGCGGTCTACATGGCCACGGCAGGGCGCGACCACATCGGTGACCCGCTCACGTGGGCGTCGCTGCTGACGTTCACGCAGATCTACGTGCCCGACCCGTGGTGGTCGTCCGATCTGGGTCCGGCGCATCTGGGGCAGTTGTGGAGCCTGTCGGTCGAGGTCGCGTTCTACGTGACGCTGCCCATCACGGCCGCTGTCCTGAACTGGGTCGTCAGGCGCGCGCGCACAGCGGACGTCGGCGGCATCGCGAAACGGCTGCTGTGCGCCATCGGCGTCTACGGGGCGCTGTCGCTCCCCTTCACGGCCCTCGCGTACTTCCCGGAGCGGAACTCGCAGATGGGCGTGTGGCTCCCCCGGTACTTCATCTGGTTCGCGCTCGGCATGGCGCTGGCCGTCGTGACGGCCTGGGCCCGGCAGGACGAGCGCCGCCCCGTCGCCGCGCTGTGCAACGCCGTCGCGGACTCGTGGAAGGCGTGCTGGGTCGCGGCGGCGATGCTGTTCGCGGTCGCGGCGACCCCGGCGACGGGCCCGCTCAGCCTGTCCGAGCCGGGCGGCCTGTGGACGTCCGTGCTGCACATGCTGCTCTTCGGGGCGTGCGCCCTGGCGTTCATGGCGCCGGTGGCGCTGGCGCCGCCGGAGCATCCGGCGATGCGGGCCGCGCTGGGCAACCCGGTGATGCGGTGGCTCGGCCGGGTGTCCTACGGGCTGTTCCTCTGGCAGATGATCATCATCGTCGCCTGGTACGAGGCCCTCGACCGGACCTTCCGCGGGAGCGTCCTGACGGATCTCCCGCTTCTCGCCCTGGCGTCCACTGCAGCGGCGGCGCTGAGCTACTACCTGGTGGAACGTCCGGGGCAGGCGGTTCAGCGGCGCCTCCTGGGGCGTCCCAGCTGACCGCGATCGGCCCGCCGCCGGGGCCGCCGGGCGGGCGGGGCCGCCACAGCTCGACCGCGAGCCGCCCGACGATCACCAGCCCGAGGACCTGCGGCGCGGTGTCGCCGAGCACGCCGGACGGGTTCGCGGGGTTGCCGAGCAGGTCCCAGCGGGCGCCGGCGGCGAGGCACGCCGTCCCGGCGACCATGGCGGCCGCGACCGGCCACGGCGACGCGACCGCGCGGAGCGCGGCGGAGCGGCGGGTGCGCGCCCAGCCGCACACGGCGGCGACGGCGACGGTGACGGCGGCGCCCGGCACCCCGCCGATCCACGCGCCGAGCGCGGCGGCGAACGGGAGCGCCGCCCACACCGGCCAGCCCCGCGCGGGGGCGAGGACGGTCGCCGGCGCGGGGCCGCGCGGCGCGCCGCGCCGCCCCGGCGGGCGGACGGCGACGCCCAGCAGCAGGACGAGCAGGCCGAGGCCGCCCGCGACGGACACCAGGTGCGCCCGGTCCGGCAGGTAGGTCAGCTCGACGGTCCCGCGGGTCCCGGCGGGGACGAGCCACCCCTGCTTCCACCCGTCGAGCCGGACGGGCCGCAGCTCGGTGCCGCCCGCGGTGGCCCGCCAGCCGGGGTTGAAGTTCTCGTTCACGGTGAGGAACGACGCCGCGGCGGCGTCCACGCGGACCTCGCGGGAGCCGGAGTCCCAGCGCACGACCTCCACGGGCGCCGCCGCCGCGGCCCCGTCCGGCTTCGCGGTGGACGGCTCGAGGTCGGCGCCGCCCGCGACGACCGTCTCGACGCGGTAGGGGTCGAGCGGCACCGCGGTCAGCCGGTTCGCGCCCTGCTCCAGCTTCGCGGGCCCGCACGCGGCGAACCGGACGGGACGGCCCGCGAGCAGGTCGCCGAACGTGCCCGCGACCTTCGTCCGCAGGGTCGTCCCGCCCAGCTCCAGCCGCGGTCCGAGGCCGCACGGCAGTTCGAGGTCGAGGCCCCGCACGTCCGGCAGCGGCGCCACGCCGGGGATGACCAGGTCGGTGAGCTGGACGGGCTGGAGCCGCCGGTCGTCCAGGAAGGCGACCTTGATCCGCCCGGTGGTCATCGGGGCGAACGCGATGCGGCCCGCGTCGTCCGACAGGCCCTCCCGCGTCTCGCCGTCGTCGCCCTCGATCCGCACCCGGACGGGCCCGGACGCGCCGGGCGGGCGGCGCAGTTCGAGCGACCCGACCTGCCGGGGCTTCCCCCACGCGACGGCGAACGCGGGCTCGCGGTCGCCCGCCTCCGCGATCCAGGCGGTGGCGGGGTCGCCGTCGAAACCGGAGCGGGCGCCGTTCGCGGGGTGGGCGGTGAGGACGGAGGACGCCTTGACGACCGGACGCCCCTTCGCCTCGGTGTACTTCGCGACGAGTCCGGGGTCGGTGAGGACGGCCGTCCCGGCGATCTTCGCGTCGCGGGCGGTCGCGGACGTGAACGTCCGGTCGAAGCCGCCGCCCTCCTCGCCGCGCGCGCCGAGGTCCGCGGAGCAGACCCACCGCGCGCTCCCCCGCATGCAGGTCGCCTTGTCCCCGGGCACCCGGCTCATCACGTACGTCGCGGGCTCGCCCGTCCCGGCGGGCGCGGGCATCACGTAGGTGCGGGTCGGCTCCACGCCGCCGGCGGTGAGCTCGCTGATGCCCGCGCGGGCGAACCCCGGCTCGGCGGGCTCGGCGGCCAGCCCGGTGATGCGGATCCGCACCCACCGGGTCTTGCCCGCGGGCGCGCGCAGCGGCTGCGCGTCGGCGGTGCGCCGGACCTCCTGCGCCGCGGTCCCGCGCTCGGTCTCGACGGCGACGCGCGCGACGGCCGGGCCGAGGGAGTCGTCCCGCAGGAACGCGGCCTCCAGGTCGCCGACGTCGCGGGGCCGGTCGAAGTCGACGCGGAGCCACTGCCCGACCGGGCCGTCGAACCCGCCGGTGCGCCACGCGGAGAACGGGTCGCCGTCGACCGCCGCGAACGGGACGGCGGCGGGCAGGTGCCCGGCGGGCGCCGTGCCCTCGTCGGACGCCGAACTCGACGCGGTCACGTCCCGGACGCCGCCGCCGTACGACACGTGCGTCGCGTACCGCTTCCAGCCGTCGTCGAGGACGTCGGCGGCCTCGCGGCGCTTCGCGGCGCCCAGCGTCCGCGACGTCTGGTGCAGCTCGCCGAAGTTGCGCCGGACGAGCCGCGGCGAGTCCGTCACGACCGGGACGCCGCCGAGGTCGGGCGCGTCGTCGTTCAGCAGCACCGGACGGTCCGGGAGCGCGCCGCCGTCCGCCATCGTCAGCAGCGACTCGGGCCCGCCGAGCACCCGGACGGGGTCGGCCGCGTCGTCGAGCGTCGCGACGGGCGCGGCGCCCTCGACCTCGTACACCTCCAGCGCGGGGTACGGCTGGTCGACGGCCGCGACCGCGTCGTCCACCGGAACGTGGCCGGTCGGCGGGCCGAACGCCGCGACCCGGCGCAGGCCCGGCGACCCGTCCAGCGCCTCGTGGACCCGCGCGGGCCGCCCCCCTTCGAGGCTCTCCCGCCGCAGGTCGTTGCGGACCAGGACGTACCGGACGCCCATCCGGCCGAGGAACTCGCTCAGCCCCGGCGACGGCAGCCCCGCCCTGGCCTGCAGCTCGATCGCGTCCAGCGCGCGCGTGTAGCCGGGCGACCCGGCCGGGACGAGCTGGCGGACGCCCCAGCGGGCGTCCAGCAGCGGCTGCACGATGTCGTCCATCGGGCGTCCCCACAGGTACTCGCCGAACGACGAACCGGGGACGGCGAGGACGGCCTGCCGTCCGGCGCGCTCGTTCAGCCAGGACGCTGCGTCCTCCCAGTAGCCGGGCACCCGCTCGAAGCTCCCCGAGCCGCTGAGGCCGCGGACGGCGCCGGTGAGGCCGATGCCGCCGAGCGCGACCGCCGCGGCCACCGGCAGGGCGGCGGCGGCGCGGAACCGGGCGCGCAGCCCGTCCGGTTCCGGGTAGACGAGCGCCGGGTCGCCGTCCGGGCGGCGCTCCTTCAGCCACCGCGCCGCCGCGACCAGCACGTGCGCGAGGCCGAGGGCGAGCGGCAGCCGGATCACCGCGTCGAACTTGTGCAGGTTCCGGAACGGGGCGAGAGCGCCGTCGAGCAGCGCGCGGACGTCCCCGGCGAACAGGCCCGGCAGGTCGCTCAGGTGCCCGGCGGTGAGGATCGCGAGCCCGGTGAGCAGCGTCAGCAGCAGGAACGTCCGCTCCGGCAGGCGGCGCCCGACGAGCCCGGCGAGGCCGAGCGCCGCGACGGCGCCCGTGCACAGCATCGCGAGCGGCGTCAGCGACAGCCCGTACCCGACCGGCGACCAGATCTGCCCGTCCGCGACCAGGTAGTTCACCCACCGCTCCGCGCCGCGCAGCACGTTGACGAGCCCGGTCGGGCCGGTCGTCGTGTCCGCCTTCTCGGTGTAGGTCAGCCACGAGAACCCGTACGTGCCGGTCAGCGCCAGCGGGACCAGCCACCACGCGATCGCCGCCGCCACCGCCGCCGACCACCAGGCCGCCAGCCGGACCCGGTAGGTGCCCCGCGGCCGGGTCAGCAGGTAGACCGCCGGGACGACCAGCACCGCGAGGGTCGCGGTCGCGTTGATGCCGCCGCAGCACGCGACGGCGAGGCCGGACCGGGCCGCCGCGCGCAGCCGCCCGGTGTCCCCGGCGATCGCGCTCACCAGCGGCAGCACGATCCACGGGAGCATCGCGACCGGCATGTACTCCGACGAGATCAGCCCGAGCGTGGACAGCGCGTTCGGCGCGAGCGCGTACGCCGCCGCGGCGAAGAGGCGGGACCGGGGGCCGCCGGCGCCGAGCCGCCCGGCGAGCCGGAGCGTGCCGGTGAACGCCAGGCACATCAGCAGCGCCAGCCAGAGCCGCTGGGTGATCCAGGCGGGCATCCCGGCGAGGTCGCCGAGCGCGTAGAACGGGCCCATCGGGAACAGGTAGCCGACGGCCTGGTTCTGGAGCTGG
Source organism: Actinomadura sp. WAC 06369 (assembly GCF_003947565.1). NCBI lineage: Bacteria > Bacillati > Actinomycetota > Actinomycetes > Streptosporangiales > Thermomonosporaceae > Actinomadura > Actinomadura sp. WAC 06369. The sequence goes on from NZ_QHJN01000128.1 coordinate 14,898, forward strand.
CCGAACTGCTCGGGGCTCCACAGGTGCAGGGCGCCGCCGAGGAACCCGCGCGGGTTCACCGCCATGTCGATCTTGGTGTCGGCGAGGATCTCGCCCGGCCGGGTGCAGAACGCGAGCGCGACCAGGGCGCAGCAGCACGCGACGGCCCGCAGCCGGTCGCGCAGCCGCGCCGCCGCCGCGTCCGGGTCGGCCCACCGGCCGCGGCCCGCCGCCCCGCCCCGCGTCCGGCCCGGCGACCGGACGCCCGCGCGCGGCGGGTCAGCCTCTCCGACGGCCATGGTCCCGGCGCTCCCCTTCCCTCGCGGCGTCCCCTCCGGCTCGCCTCGCGTCGCGCGAGTGCTCGTCACCGTACCGGTGGGCCGCGTCCGCCACGAGCGGGCCGCCGGCGGGCGCGCCCGCGGCGAGCGCGCCCCCGACGAGGGCGCGCTCGACGAGGGCCGCGAGCCGCGCGGTCGTCCGGTCCCAGCCGAACCCGGCGGCCCGGGCGCGGCACGCGGCGGCGACCTCCGCCCGGCGGTCCGGGTCGTCCAGTTCCTTGAGGGCGCGCTCGACGATGTCGGGGAAGTCGCCGCCGGGCGGGACGAGCCAGCCCGTGACGCCGTCGCGGACGGCGTCGCGCAGCCCGTCGACGTCGGCGGCGACGGTCGGGACGCCGAGCGCGGCGGCCTCGATCACGCTGAGCCCCCAGCCCTCGCCCCGCGACGTCGACAGGTGCAGGTCGGCGCGGGCGACGAGCGCCGCCTTGGCCTCCTCGGCGACGTAGCCGTGCGGGACGACGACGCCGGCCAGCCCGCGCGCGGCGATCCCGGCGGCGAGCGCGGGCGCCTCCGGGCCGTCCCCGACGACGTGCAGCCGCAGGCCCGGGCGGCGCTCGGCGAGCCGTCCGGCGAGGTCGAGCAGCAGGTCGAGCCGCTTGTGCGGGACGAGCCGCGTCACGCAGACGAGGTCCGGATCGCCGCGCGGCCCGGGAGCGTCCGCCGCGGCGGCGTCCGCGACGGTGGTCCCGTTGTGGACGACGTGGGCGGGACCGGTCCAGCCGAGGCGTTCCCGGACGGCCCGCAGCGTGGACGGCGACACGACCACGAACGCGTGCCGCCGGTACGTCCAGCGGCTCACGGGGCCCTCCAGCACACGCCCGACCCAGGCCATCCACGGCGGGAAGTACAGGCCGAACTGGTCGTCGTGGACGTGGTGAATGACGCAGAACACCGGCACGCGCCTCGGCAAAGCCCACGGTGAGAAGAACGGGATGCCGTTCTGGCAGTCGATGACCGCGTCGAACGACCGGCGGTGCAGGAGCAGCCACAGCAGGACCAGCGGGTAGACGGTGAACCGTCCGCCGAGCCGCACGAACGTGACGTCCTCGACCTGGTCCCTACGCGCCTGCCCGCGCGCGCGTGCCGTGATGTAGGTGACGCGTGCGCCGCGCCCGGCCATCCCCTTGGCGACTTCCCACGCGTACCGTTCGGCGCCGCCCGCGGCCGGATGCCAGGGGTCACGCCAGTTGACGACCGCGAGCCGGGTGCTCATCCCCGCCCGAGGCCCGGCGCGGCCCGGGACACCGTCTCGGCGGCCGGCGCGGGCGCCTGCGCCGGGACGTGCGCGTCCCGCGCCGCACGGTTCCGCAGGGGCCCGCCGCCCGCGCGCGCCCGGATCAGGGCGAGGTCGACGAGGCAGCGCAGCGAGTGCCGCCGCACCGAGAACGTCGAGCCGGGGCGGTCCCGCCACACGACCGGGATCGCGGTGACGTCCGCGCCGCGCCGCACGCAGTTCGCGAGCAGCTCGACGTCGAAGGCGAACCCGGCGGTGCGCAGGTCCGCGGCGGCGGCGCGGGCCAGCGGGCCCGCGAAGAACTTGAACCCGCACTGGGTGTCGGCGACGCCGCCCACCAGGTCGCGGACCAGCCGGTTGAACGTGACGGCGCCCAGCCGGCGGACCGGCAGCGCGTACGCCTGCACGACCGAGCGGTCGTGGCGGCGCGACCCCACCACCACCGGACGCCCGTCCCGCAGCAGCCCGAGGACGTCGTCCAGCGCCGCGAGATCGGTGGCCATGTCGGCGTCCATGAACCCGACCCAGGGGGCGCGCGTCGCGAGCAGCCCCGCCCGGACGGCCGCGCCCTTGCCGGGCCGGTCGCACCGCACCAGCCGCACCGGCACCGGCCCCCGCCACGCGCGGACGATCCCGGCGGTGCCGTCCGTGCTGGCGCTGTCGACGACGATCACCTCGGCGCGCACCGGCAGCGCGGCGAGCGCGTCGCTGAGCAGGCCGAGGCCCGCCGGGAGCCGTCCGGCCTCGTTGCGGGCCGGGACGACGATCTCCAGCAGGACGGGGCCCGCGGACCAGGTCCCCATGGCGGCGGGAGGATCAGCGCTCGCCGTAGTTGTACAGCGGCTTGATGACCGGGTCTTCCTGGGAGGCGCTGGCGAGCTGCACGGCGCCCAGCGACGTTCCGGCGGCGAGCAGAGCTCCGACCACAATGGCGATGGCGATGCGCATCAGGGGGCCCTTCGACGGGTGCGGCGGGGTGAACGGGATTCGATACTCCCGAGTAGCGGGGTGCTCAGGCTAGTACCTGGACCCACAATTGACCAGAAAACCCCTGCGCTCGCGATAGTCCACGCCACCACCACGGGTGCCGCGGGAACCCGCTCGTCCACCCGCGCCACCTGCCCGCCGATCCGGTAGACCGCCAGGTGGGGGCCGTCGAGCACCCGCACCGCCCCGGTCGGCCGGAACCGGTCGGTCTCCGCGTCCACCACCACGTACCGGACGCCCGCGTCGCGCAGCGCCGCCGCCGGCGGGCTCCCCGTCGCCGCCGCCGGGGCGAGCCGCACGGAGCGCGGGTCCTCCGGCGCGACGGTCGTCCGGCCCACGGTGACGGAGTCGTTCACGACCACCCGCCGGTCCAGGTAGCGGGGCAGGGGATCGAGGACCCGGCGCCCGTGGTTCCACGCGTAGCTCCGGTACTGCGCCCACGGCAGGAGCAGGACGTCGCCCCGTGCGGGGTCGCCGTCGATGATCTCCCGCGCGCGCTTCCAGTCGTCCGGGTACTGGACGGCCCGGAGTTCGCCTGCCGCGCCCCAAGCGAGCGTCGGCAGCAGCAGCACGGGAACGACCACGAGACCCACGGGGACGAGCGGCAGCCTCGCCTCGGCCGCCCGGTCGGCGGCGACCCCCGCCCCGACCGCGACCACGACGGCGAGCGGCGCGACGAACTGCTGGCCGTCCCGCAGCACCGCGAACCCCGGCCACAGGCCGATCAGCCCCGCGAGCACCGGCTCGGCGACCGCGCCCAGCGCCGCGACCGCGAACCCGGCCGCCCCCGCCGCCGCGAGGCCGCGCCGCCACGGCTCGTCCCGCGTCCACAGCGCGTACGCGGCCAGGGCGCCCACCACCGCGACCAGCCACAGCGCCGCCGTCAGCGGCGCCCCGTACCCGTGCGGCACCGTCTCGCCGTTCCACACGCCGCCCAGCAGCAGCAGGCTCCCGAGCGTCCCGAACGGGGTGTCCGCGCGGGCCGCGAACAGCCCGACCGCCGCGTCGTCCCCCGGCACGCCGCCCGGCCGCAGCAGGCCCGGCACCAGCCACGGCAGGCTCAGCAGCGCCGCCGCCGCGACCGCCTTCCCCGCGGCCGTCCACCTGCCGCGGCCCGCGCACAGCGCGACGACCAGCGCCGCCAGCCCGGACACGGCCAGCGCCGCGAACCCGCCGACCGCCGCCGGGAGCAGCGCCCGCACCAGCCGCCGCCCGCCGCCGCGCTCCCCCGCGCGGGCTGCCGCCGCCAGCGCCCACGGCAGCGCCGCGTACCCCAGCAGCAGCGCCCACTGCCCCAGCAGCAGCCGCTCCGCGACGAACGGGTTCCACGCGTACACCGCGCCCGCCACCAGCCGGGGAGCCAGCCGCCGGGACGGGACGAGCGACGCCGCCGACGTGCACGCCAGCACGAACACCCCGAGCAGGATCAGCTTCTGCGCGAGCCCCCCGGGCAGGACGGTCCCGAGCGCGGCGGCGAACGCGTCGCTCGGCACGTGCCGCGGCACCGTCCCGGTCAGCCCGAACGTCATCGGCGTGAACGCCGGATCCGGGACGAACACCATGTCGTACGACAGGACGAACCCGGGCGCGAGCCCCGGCCCCAGCGCGAGCGCGCCGAGCAGCAGCCCGGTCACCGCGGCCGCCAGGTGCCGCGTCCGGTCCCTCACCCGATCCGTCCCGTCATCGCCGGAAAACTACCCGACCGGCTCCGGGTCGCGGGGCAGCCCCAGGATCCGCTCGCCGATCACGTTGAGGTTCACCTCGGTCGTCCCGCCGCCGATCGTCATCGCCCGCGACGCCAGCAGGTGCCGCGTCCACCGGGCGCGCAACTCCGACTTCCACCCGCCGGTCAGCGCGCCGTGCTCGCCGAGCAGCCCGAACCCGAACTCGGTGACCCGCTGCCCGTGCTCCATCGCCACCAGCTTCCGCACGTTCGCCGTCGCGCCCGGGTCGGTGCCCGAGATCTGCTTCAGCGTCGCGCGGAGGCTCAGCAGGTCGAGCGCGTGCTCGTCGCACACCAGGTCGCCCACGCCGTCCCGGACGACCGGGTCCCCGGCCACGTCCAGCTCGTCCGCCAGCCGCAGCAGCTTCGGGACGTTCCCGCCGAGCTGGAACGACGTCGTCAGGCCGACCCGCTCGTTCGCGAGCGTGTTGCGCGCGACGCGCCACCCCTCGTTCACAGGGCCCACGACCAGCTCGTCCGGGACGAACACGCCGTCCAGGAACACCTCGTTGAACACCGCGTCGCCCGTGCACTCGCGCAGCGGCCGCACCTCGACGCCCGCCGACGCCATGTCGACGAGGAAGTACGTGATGCCGTCGTGCTTCGGCCGCCCGGCGTCGGTCCGGGCGAGGCAGATCGCCCACTGCGACTCGCGCGCCAGCGACGTCCAGATCTTCTGCCCGGTGATCTTCCAGCCGCCCTCGACGCGCTCGGCGCGCGTCCGCAGCCCGGCCAGGTCGGAGCCCGCGCCCGGCTCGGAGAACAGCTGGCACCAGATGATCTCCCCGCGCAGCGTCGGCGGCAGGAACCGCCGCTTCTGCTCCTCGCTGCCGTACTGGACGAGCGACGGCACGACCCACGCGGCGATCATCAGCGGCACGGGACGCACCCCCGCCGCCTTCAGCTCCTGCCGGATGACGATCTGCTCGACCGGCCCCGCGTCCCGGCCCCACGGCTTCGGCAGGTGCGGCGTCACCCAGCCGCCGTCGGCCATCGCGGCCCGCTGCTCCAGCGGCTCCATCGCGGCCAGCCCGGCGACCTCCGCGCGGACACCGGCGCGCAGGTCCGCGGCCTCTTCCGGCAGGTCGATGTCCATCGGACGCCGGACGCCGCCCAGCGCGCGCGCCGCCGCCTCTGCGCGGTACTCGCTCGCCCTACCGAGGATCGCCCGCAGCGTCAGGGCACGCCTGTAGTAACGGTGGGCGTCGTGCTCGTACGTGTAGCCGATGCCACCGTGAACCTGGATGTTGCCCTCGGCGCACTGCACCGCCGCGTCCGCCGCGAGCGCCCCGGCCACCGCCACCGCGTACGCGCGCTGCTCCTCCGGCTCGTCCAGCGCGCGCGCCGCGTCCCACACCGCCGCCCGCGCCCGCTCCAGTGCGATCAGCATCCGCGCGCACTTGTGCTTCACGCCCTGGAACTGCCCGATCGGGCGGCCGAACTGCTCCCGCAGCTTCGCGTACTCCACCGCCTCGTCCAGCGCCCGGCCCGCGATGCCGCACGCCTCCGCGCCGAACACCACGACCGCGAGCGCCCGCACGTCCACGCCGTCCGCGCCGTCCAGCTCGTCCACGAACCGGGCTTCCGCGTCGACCGTCACCGCGCAGGCGGGACGGCCCTCGTCGAGCGACTCCAGCTCCTCGACCTCGCACGACGCCCGGTCCACGACGGCCCAGCGGTCACCGGCCGGGAGGACGAACACCTCCGCGTCCGCCGCACCGACCACCGGCCGGACGGTGCCGAACACCCGCGACCCGTCCGTCTCCAGGCCGCCCGACAGCCCGACCGCCCCGACGCGCGAGCCGTCCCGCAGGATCGCCGACGCGAGCACGGCGGGCGCGTACCGGGCCGGGCCCATCGCGCGGCCCAGCTCCTCCAGCACCACGGCCTGCTCCGGCAGGCCGAACCCCTGCCCGCCCGCGCTCTCCGGAAGGTGCAGGCCGGGCAGCCCCTGCTCCGCCAGCGCGGGCCAGAGCCCGTCGCCCGCGTGCCGCTCGACGAGCCCGCGCACCGACGCGGCGAGCGCCGCGTGCTCCTCCGTCACACCAATGGCCATGGCCGCACCTTTCCTCGGGGTGCGGCCAGCCTATTAGAACGGCATTCGGTTATGGCAAGCGGGTCAGATGACCTTCAGGTTCGCGAGGAACCGGTTCAGGTCCGGCCACAGCTTCTTGTGCGTGTTCGGCAGCGACGCGAACACCACCGCGGGCGCCTGCCGCCCCGTGTCGATCACCGCCGTCGCGACGATCTCGCCCGTCGCCCGCACGCCGTCCCGCTCGTACGTCAGGTACGACGCGACCAGCCAGCCCTTCCGACCGTCCACGTCGAGCGCCTGCGACGCCAGCGGCTTCTGCCCGTCCTGGAAGCCGTAGTACTGCGCGAGGTACCCCTCCGCAGCCAGCCCCGCGACCTCCTTCACGCTGTCCGGGCCCGTGTAGGAACCGTGCAGGCTCGGGATCAGCGTCCCCGTCAGCAGCTGCCCGTACCACATCTGGGCGCCGGCGCGCTCGGTCACCACGATCTGCTGCCCCGACCAGCCGGGCGTGCCCAGCTTGTTCTCCTTCGTCGGCACCTGCCAGGGCGGCCCCAGCCGCGGGTACGACAGCCCCGCGGCGGCGTCGTCCACCCGGCCCAGCATCCGCGACGGCGTCCCCGCGAACGCCTCCAGCTCCGCGTCCGGCGGCATCGACACCTGCGCCGTGACCGCCCGCTCGGCCGCGCCCGTCCGTCCCGCCTTGTCCGGCTCGTCATCGCCGCCGCGCGTCAGGAAGTACACGCCGCCCGCCGCGATCAGCGCCGCCACCAGCAGCCCGACCCCGCCGAACAGCACCAGCCGCGACCGGCCGCCCGTCTCCAGCGAGTCGCCGGACGCGCCCAGCTTCTCGTCCGCGGCGGCCTCGTCGGCCATCCAGTCCGGCATCTGCCAGTTGCCGCTGCTCGGCTTGCCCGGCTTCGCCGGCTGCGTCGACCCGGTCGGCACCGCCGGGACGTAGTTCGACGGCGCCTCGTCCTTCGAGTCGTCCTCGTCGAAGAGCTCGCCCTCCCACTGCGGCGCGTCCCGCTCGTCCCGCTCGTCCGGCTCGGGCGCCACGCGGACGTCGGACTCCTCCGCGGGCGCCTCGCCCGCGGCGTCGGCGGCCTGCCCGGCGGGCGTCTCGACCTTGCCCCACACGTCGTGCGGCGCGTCACTCTCGTTCAAACCGGTCCAGCGCGCATCGCGCTCCCCCTGATCGGACATGCGGCACACGTTACGCGAAGATCATCAAACGCGGCCCGCGAGGAATCACGCTCCGGACACAGCTTGCTATCAGTCGTGACCCTGCCGCCACCGGCCAGGCTGCGCCTGCTGCCCGGGCTGCCACTGGTTCGGCTGAGCCTGCGGCATCTGGCCGGGCGGGACCTGGCCGGGCTGCATCTGCCCCGGCGGGACCTGGCCCGGCGGGACCTGGCCGGGCTGCGGCGGCTGTCCCTGCCCCGGCTGCACCTGGCCGGGCCGGCCCTGCTGCCACTGGTCCGGCTGCGCCTGCGGCGCCGCCCGCCACTCGTCCGACGGCCGTCCGGGCCACTTGTCCGCGCCGAGCCGCTCCCGCACCATCAGCGTCGCGCCCGCCACCGCGCCCGGCATGGCCAGCACCGCCCCCAGCGGCACCAGGAACAGCGCGAACGTCGCCACCCCGAAGCCGATCACCAGCGGACGGTTCTCCTTCATCCGGGCGAACCGCTCCTTGCGCAGCACCTCCCGGCGCTCCAGCGCCACCGACGCCAGCTCGCCCGCCAGGAAGTAGCCGGAGACGCACGCCGCCACCACCGGCACCACCGTCTGCCCGATGCCCGGAATGAACCCGCACGCGAAGAACACCAGCGCGAACGCCAGGGCCACGAGCCCCAGCAGCAGCGTGTCCTTGACCGCCCGGACGATCCCCGCGAGCAGCCCCTCGTCCGGCTCCGGCGGTGCCCCGCCCTGCGACTCCTCGACCCGCACCGCGATCGCCTCGTAGAACGGATCGCCCACCAGCAGCGTCACGGCCGTGAACGTCAGCACGGCCAGGAACACCGACGCGCCCAGCACCGCGATCCCCGCGATGACCCGCGTCGCCTTCCGCACCGTCTCCGACCAGTCGTCCGCGAACCACGTCACCCAGCCCGCGACGTCCCCGAGGTTGTAGACGAGGAACCCCAGCGCCGCCCCGTAGACCAGCAGGACGATGAGCGCGGGAATGAGCCCGAACAGCCACTGCAGCGGATGCCGGGCGACCCACCCGATCCCCCGCAGCAGATAACCCGCGCCGGCGAACAGATCCTTGAACCTCGACTGGTGCTCCACGCGGCGAGCCTAACGAAGCCCCACAAGGTGCGCCGAACGCTCCCAGACGTCCCGCGCCAGCGCCTCGTCCTTCAACGGCCCCGACGCCGGCGCACCCGGCACCGACCCGTGGAACTCCCCGCTCCGCGCGGCGAACTCGTCGTCCACCGCGAGCCGCAGCGCCGTCCGCGCCCCGCGCTCGGGCGTCCGCACCACCGGCGTGTGCGACAGCAGCGCGCCCAGCCGCTCCGCCCCCCACATCTCCCGCGACAGATGCGTCGCGACGGGCCCCGGGCACATCGTGTTCGCCACCACCCCGCTGCCCTCCATCCGCCGCGCCAGCTCCTGCGCGAACAGGATGTTCAGCAGCTTGCTCCGGCCGTACACCCGCAGCGACCCCGGCCTCCCGTACGACCCCGGCTCCGCCAGCCGCTCCACGTCGAGCCGGTCGGCGAACCGGTGCGCCTCGCTCGCCACGATCACCACCCGCGACGGCGCCGCCTTCTCCAGATGCCCCAGCAGCAGGTTCGTCAGCAGGAACGGCCCCAGATGGTTCGTCGCGATCATCCGGTCGTACCCGTCCGCACTGACCTTCGCCCGCATCTGGTGGACCCCGGCGTTGTTCACCAGGACGTCCACCTGCTCGAAGCGCTCGCGCAGCGACGCGGCCACCCGCCGCACGTCCATCAGCACCGACAGATCGGCCAGGAAGGTCTCCACCCGCGCCCCGGGCGCCTCCCCCGCCAGCTCCTCGAC
>NZ_QHJN01000129.1:0-23755 GCF_003947565.1 Actinomadura sp. WAC 06369
GGCGAACCGCGCTCCCCTACCCGGACGGCTCGTTCACCCTCGTCACCGCGCGGTTCGCCCTCTACGCGCTCGGCGCGCCGGACGCCGTCCTGCGCGAGCTCCTCCGCGTCCGGCGCCCCGGCGGGCGGCTCATCATGGCCGACCTCGTCCGCGGCAACTTCGCCGGCACCGCGCGCGACCGCATCGAACGCCTCCGCGACCCCGACCACCCGGGCATCCCCACCATCGCGCGGCTCACCGACATGGTCACCGCCGCCGGCGGCACCATCCGCCGCCTCGACGTCTTCACCGTCGAGCGCCCCGCCGAACCCTGGCTGGCCGACGCCCCCGACCCCGACGCCGCCGACCGCGTCCGCGAGGAACTCCTCGACGAGGTCGACGGCGGCCCCCGCACCGGCGCGAAGCCCCGCATCATCGGCGGCGAACTCTGGTTCACCCAAACCTGGGCGCACGTGTTGTGTTAGGCCCGACGACCTCGGCCAAGCCCCCCGGCCAGAGCGGACGGGAAACACTGCGATTGCGTCCGAAGGCAGGTTCGAGCGAAGCGAGAACCTGATCGCGCAGCGAGCCCCCTGGGCGAGTCGGAGCGATGCAGCAATCGCAGCAAGATCCGTGGAAGGAAGGCCCCCTGGGGCCTGACGCCGAGGGTCTTGCAATTAGCACGTGAGCCCCTTGGGCGAGTCGGAGCGATGCAGCAATCGCAGCAAGGCCCGTGGAAGGAAGGCCCCCTGGGGCCTGACGCCGAGGGTCTTGCAATAAGCACGCGAGCCCCTTGGGCGAGTCGGAGCGATGCAGCAATCGCACGCCGCGCCCGTTGAAGGAAGGCTCCCCGGGGCCTGACGCCGAGGGCGCCGCGATCAATCGAGACGGAGCTCGAACCAGACCGCTTTGCCGTCGCTGGTGGGGCGGGCGCCCCAGCGGGTGGCGAGCTGGTCGACGAGGTAGAGGCCGCGGCCGCCCTCGTCGGTCTCGCCGGCGCTGCGGATGCGGGGCAGCCGCATGTCGGTGTCGAACACCTCGACCCAGACGGCCTCGGCGCCGCGGCGCAGGCGGAGCCGGAACTCCTTCGCCGGGGGTTCGCGGCGGCCCAGGTCGGCGCCGAGGTTCCAGTCGTCCTCGTCGAAGGAGTCGACCATGTCCATGTCGAACTGGACGGGCGCGCCGAGCGGCTCGCCGCCGATGGGGACCGGGATGGCGGGCTCGCGGCGCGGCGTCGGCGTCGTCGTGGCGTGCAGGACGACGTTCGTGACGACCTCGGACACGAGCAGGCACGCGAGTTCGGCCTGCTCGTCGTGCATGCCCCAGGCCGCGAACGCGTCCGCGGCCATCCGGCGGGCCTCCGACACCATGATCGGCTCGGCGGGGAAGGTGCGCTCGACGACGCCGAGCTCGTCGGGGGCGGTGCGGATGACGACGATGGCGACGTCGTCGTCGATGTCGCCGGGGACGGCGTCGTAGGCGGCGTTCGCGATGGCTTCGACGCCGCCGCGGGCGACCTCGGCGACGGCGGCGCGGACGCGGGCCCGGGACTCCTCGCGGGTGAAGTACTCGCCGTCGTCCTTGGGGCGCCGGTCGATGAGCCCGTCGGTGTACAGGACGAGCGTGGAGCCGGGCTTGAGCTCGGTGGTCTCCTCGTTGAAGAGGATCTCGCCGCCCATGCCGGGGGCGCGCAGGCCGAGCATGCCGCCCTCGCTCTCGAAGTCCAGCTCGCCGACCTGCCCGTCCACGATGAGCAGGGGCGGGTCGTGCCCGGCGTTGGCGAACTCGAGGACGCGCGACCACGCGTCGTACACGAAGTAGGTGCAGGAGACGAGCGGCGGGCGGACGAGGTCGTCGCTGTTCCAGCCGGACCGCATCCGCTCGGGGCGGGTCATGGTGCGGACCCACTCGTCGAGCTTGCGCAGGATGTCGGCGGGCGGCTTGTCGTCCTGGGCGAAGGCGCGCAGCGCGGCGCGGAGCTGCCCCATGACGGCGGCGGCGCGGGCGCCGCGGCCCTCGACGTCGCCGATGACGAGGCCGACGCGTCCGGCGGACAGCGGGATGACGTCGTACCAGTCGCCGCCCACCTGCGTCTGGATGCCGTGCCCGTGGGACTCCAGGGGCCGGGCGGGCTCGTACCGCCACGCGATCTGCAGCCCGTCGAGGTGCGGGGGCCGGTCGCCGGGGAGGAGGTGCTTCTGGAACGCGAGGGCGGTCTCGCGCTCCTCCTCGAACAGCATCGCGTTGTCGACGGCGACGGCGACGCGGCCGGCGATGGCGCCGAGCAGGTCGCGGTCGAAGCCGTCGTAGTGCGGGTCGGGGCGCTTCGACAGGTTCGACAGGGCGAGGCTCATCACGCCCAGCAGCTCGCCGCGGACGAGCAGCGGCGCGGAGATCACGGACGTGATGCCCATCGCGTCGCCGAGCCGCTTGGACGACTCGGACGGCGCGCTGAACCGGTGCTGGATCATGTCCTCGACGAGGACGGCGTCGCGGCGGCTCATCGCCTTGGCGCTGAAGTGCCCCGGCGGGTACGAGACGGGCTCGCCGACCTCGGCCCACGTGCCGGGCGGCGGCTCCCAGCCGCCGGCGTGCCGGGACACCCGCCGGTAGAGGCGGTCGCCGCTGTACAGGTCGATGAAGCAGTGGTCGGCGAACTGCGGGACGAGCGTGTCGGCGACGCGGCGCAGCGTCGTCTCGAGTTCGAGGGACCCGGCGAGCCGCTCGCCGATGCGTTCGAGGAGGCCGTAGCGGTCCTGCTCGCGCTGGTTGGAGCGCAGCGCCTCGCGGGCGAAGATGACGACGCCGTCCACCGCGCCGGACGGGTGGCGCAGCGGGACGGCGTGGGCGCGGGTGTAGACGGTGGTGCCGTCGGCGCGCAGGTTGCAGAAGGTGCCCTCCCACACGCCGCCCTTGAGGACGTGCTTGGCCAGTTCGGTGGCCTGCTCGTGGTCCTCCTCGGCGATGCCGAGGGACAGCACCGAGTGCCCGATGATCTCGTCGCCGCCGAAGCCGAAGAGCTGCCGCGCGAAGGAGTTCCCGTAGATGACGTTGGAGAACCGGTCGCAGACGATGACCGCCATCTCCATCTGGTTGAGGACGGTCTCGGGCGGCAGGTGCGCCTCGAAAGGCGCTTCCCCCCAACGCTTCATCTCCCCATCCCGATCAGTTGCGTTCCTCGCCCGTCCGTGCCGCCCCGCCGCCCGGCGATGATCACCGGGCGTCGCGGTGCGGATGCCGCGCGTACCTCTCCCGTCGTATTGAACGACGAACCGACCGCCGGGATACGCCCGAAAGGCGCGATGGTAAGGAGATCTTCGGTATAGACCTGCGGGGCGGGCACGCGGGGGCGCTCAGACGCGGCTGACGAAGACGTGCTCGGCGATGTCGCGCGGCAGTTCCGTCTCAGGACCGTCGGCCTCGTCGTCACAGGTCACCCGCACCCCGTCATCGGTCGCCCGAAGAGTCACCTCTCGTCCCGGTTGTATCCCGAACTGCTTGAGTCTAAGCATCAGGTCGCTGTCGCCCTGCACCTGCTCGCTGATGCGCTGGATGACGGCGCCGGAGCCGGCCGGGCTGGCGACGGCGGTCATCACCGACAGCGGCGGCGTCTGCTCGGCGACGCGGCCGCCGCCCAGTTCGTCCAGGCCGGGGATCGGGTTGCCGTGCGGGCAGGTGGTCGGGTTGTCGAGCAGCGCGACGAGCCGGCGTTCGACGTCCTCGGACATGACGTGCTCCCAGCGGCACGCCTCGATGTGAACGTCCTCCCAGGGCAGGCCGATGACGTTGACCAGCAGGCACTCGGCGAGCCGGTGCTTGCGCATCACGCGGGTGGCGAGGCCGCGGCCGCTCTCGGTCAGTTCGAGGTGCCGGTCCCCCTCGACCCGGAGGAGCCCGTCCCGCTCCATGCGCGCGACCGTCTGGCTCACCGTCGGGCCGCTCTGGGAGAGCCGTTCCGCGATGCGCGCGCGAAGGGGGATGATCCCCTCTTCTTCGAGTTCGAACACCGTCCGGAGGTACATCTCCGTGGTATCGATCAGGCCGTGTGAGGTCACAGCTCCCTCCAGTCTTATGGTGACGAGTCTACTTGCTCGGCGGCCTCGGCGGCGGGCGAGCGAATAACCCGGTGAGAGCGGGTACGGGGAAACGCAAGATGAACACAAGAACTCCCCGCGGCGCCGAAATGTTCCTTCCGGAGGACCCGCGGGACCGCTCCGACCTGCGCACCCTCCGCGACGCGGCGGCCGGCTGCCGCGGGTGCGACCTCTACCGCGACGCCACGCGGACGGTGTTCGGCGAAGGCGGGCCGGACGGGCGCGTCGTCCTCGTCGGCGAGCAGCCCGGCGATCAGGAGGACCGGCGGGGCGCCCCGTTCGTGGGCCCGGCCGGACGCGTCCTCGACCGGGCGCTCGAGGAGGCGGGCATCGAGCGCGGGGACGTCTACGTCACCAACGCCGTGAAGCACTTCAAGTTCACCCGGACGAGCGGCAAGCGCCGGATCCACCAGCCGCCGAACGCGGGCGAGATGCGGGCCTGCCGCCCCTGGCTGGTGGCGGAGCTGCGGATCCTCGAACCGGACGTCGTCGTCTCGCTGGGCGCCACGGCCGGGAAGGCGCTGCTCGGCTCGTCGTTCCGCGTCACCAAGGAGCGCGGGCGGCTCATGCCGCTGCCGGACCTGGAATCCCTCGGCACCCCCGCCGCGGCGAAGGAGGCCGGGGACGGGCCGCCCGGCGGGGGCGGCGCGCGGCTCCTCGCGACGATCCACCCCTCGGCCGTCCTGCGCGCCGAGGACCGCGACGCCGTCTACGCGGGCCTGCTGGACGACCTCCGGATCGCCGCCGGAGCCCTCGGCTGACCCGAGCCCCCGGCCGGCCCGCGCCCGGCTAGCTCAGCTAGCGGACGGGCTCGGCGGTGCGGGCGTCGTAGCGCAGCAGCGCCGGGACCGCGAGCCCGGCCGCGACCACGAGCACGGCGCACGCGATGCCGCCGCCGACCCAGGACGCGCCCGCCCCCGCGACGCTCGCGACCGCCCCGGCCCGGACGTCCCCGAGGCGGGGCCCGCCCGCGACCACCACCGTGAACACCCCCTGCAGCCGCCCGCGCATGTGGTCGGGCGCGTAGGTCTGCAGGATCGTCTGCCGGAACACCGCGGAGATGAGGTCGGCGAAGCCGCCGAGGGCGAGCAGGGCGACCGCCAGCCACAGCGAGTGCGCGAAACCCGCCGCGGCGACCGCCAGGCCCCAGATCGCGATGGCCGCGACGAGCGCGAGGCCCTGCCGCCGCACCCGTCCGACCCATCCGGAGGACAGGCCGCCGACGACGGCGCCGAGCGCGATCGCCGCGAACAGCCAGCCGACGGCGCCCTCCCCGCCGAACCGGGCCTCGGCGACCTCGGGGAACAGCGCGCGCGGCATCGCGACGCCCATCGCGATGATGTCCACCACGAACGACATCAGCAGCACCGGCTGGGTGACGAGGAAGCGCAGCCCGTCGATCACCGAGCGGAGCCCGGGGGTGCCGGCGACCTCGCCGAGCGGCGGGATCGCGGGCAGCCGCAGCGCCGCGTACAGGACGAGCGTGAACAGCACGGCGTCCAGCGCGTACGCCGCCGCGTAGTTCCAGGTCGCCAGCAGCACGCCGGCGAGCAGCGGCCCGGCGAACCCGGCCCCCATCATCACGGTGAAGTTCAGGGTGTTCGCGGCCGGGATGAGCGGTTCGTCGATCAGCCGCGGGATGATCGCGCTGCGGGTCGGGGACGACACGGCGAACCCCATGGCCTGCACCGCGACGATCGTCATGATCAGCCAGAGGCTCTCCAGGCCCAGCAGCGCCTGGAGGAACAGCAGCAGCGTCGCGCCCCACATCACGCAGGACGAGACGAACAGCAGCTTGCGGCGGTCCATGTGGTCGGCGACGGCGCCGCCCCACAGCCCGAAGACGATCAGCGGCACCAGGTTGACGAACCCGAGCGCGCCCACCCAGAAGGACGAGCGGGTCATGTCGTACACCTGGACGGGCACGGCCACCGCCGTCACCTGGAAGCCGATGTACGACACGCCCTGCCCGAGCCACAGCCGCCGGTACGCGGGGTCGGCCAGCGGGCGCGTGTCGATCGCGATGCGCCGCAGCGCGCCCGCGCGCCGTCCGGGCGGGCGTCCCTTGCCGGGGGCGGGACCGGATTGCTCGGGTTCCTCGGGCTCCCCGGGGGTGTCAGGAGCGTCGGCGGGGGTTGGCTGCTGTTCCGATGTCACCGGGACAGGATGCCGCGCCCTCCGCACCGGTGCGGAACCGGGCATCTCCCCCACCGGTCACGGGGACAGCCGGACCGTCGTCCAGGGCCCGGCGGCGGCCGGGTCGTCCACAGCCTGTGGAGGAACGTCGCGGCGGTACTTGATGCGGTCGTGGAGGCGGTCGCGGCGGCCCTGCCAGAACTCGATCGAGGACGGGACGAGCCGGTACCCGCCCCAGAAGTCGGGGAGCGGGACGGCGCCGGCGAGGGCGTCCGGGGCGGTGGAGGTCGCGTCCGGTTCCGGCCATCGTGCGGCCAGTTCGGCGAACCGGCGCTCGAGCTCGTCGCGTCCGCCGATGACGCCGGACTGGTGCTCGCTCGCCCACGCGCCGATGCGCGAGCCGTAGGGGCGCGTCCGGAAGTAGGCGGCCGACTCCTCGCGCGCCAGCGGGACGACCGGGCCCGCGACGCGGACCTGCCGGTGCAGGGCGTGCCAGGGGAAGACGAGCGCGCCGCGCGGGTTCCCGGCGAGGTCGCGGGCCTTGTCGGACGTCAGGTTCGTGAAGAAGCGGAAGCCGTGGGGCCCGTACCCCTTGAGCAGGACGGTGCGGGCGCTCGGGACGCCGTCGGCGGACGCCGTGGCGAGCACCATCGCGTTCGGTTCGGCCAGCCCGGAGTCGTGCACCTGGGCGAACCAGGCGGCGAACAGCGCGAGCGGATCCGCGGGGAGCGCCGACTCGGACAAATCGCCTCCCTCGTAGGATCTGCGGAGCCGTGCTGGGTCGGGCGTTGCGGGATCCACAGCGTCCGAGCCTCCCACCAGGGGTTTGTGCATCTCACATGCCCCCTGGGTACTGGTCAGTAAGGCGGACAGGGTTCAATGGCACGGCACCGCCTTATCAGCTCTGGGGACGAAAGGCAGGACGTACATGTCCGACTTCAAACCTGGTCTCGAGGGGGTCGTTGCCTTCGAGACGGAGATCGCCGAACCGGACAAGGAGGGCGGCGCCCTCCGGTACCGGGGCGTGGACATCGAAGATCTCGTCGGCCGCGTCTCCTTCGGCGACGCCTGGGGCCTGCTGGTCGACGACAGCTTCGACCCGGGCCTGGCGCCCGCCGACCCCCACCTCCTGCCGGTCACCTCCGGCGACGTCCGCGTCGACGTGCAGAGCGCGCTCCCGACCCTCGCCCCCGCGTACGGGATGCGCCCGCTGCTCGACATCTCCGACGAGGAGGCCCGCGCCGACCTCGCCCGCGTGTCGGTGACGGCCCTGTCGTTCGTGGCGCAGTCCGCGCGCGGCGTCGGCGTCCCGATGGTCCCGCAGGCGCGGATCGACGAGGCCGAGACGATCACCGAGCGGTTCATGGTCCGCTGGCGCGGCGAGCCCGACCCCAAGCACGTCGCCGCCATCGACGCCTACTGGGTCTCCGCCGCCGAGCACGGCATGAACGCCTCGACGTTCACCGCCCGCGTCATCGCCTCCACCGGCGCGGACGTCGCGGCGAGCATCTCCGGCGCGATCGGCGCGATGTCCGGCCCGCTGCACGGCGGCGCCCCGGCCCGCGTCCTGCCGATGATCGAGAAGGTCGAGCAGCTCGGCGACGCCCGCAAGGTCGTCACCGACATCCTCGACTCGGGCGAGCGGCTCATGGGCTTCGGCCACCGCGTCTACCGCGCCGAGGACCCCCGCGCCAGGGTGCTGCGCCGCACCGCCAAGGAGCTGGACGCCCCGCGCTTCGAGGCCGCCAAGGCCCTGGAGGACGCGGCCCTCGCCGAGCTGCGCGAGCGCCGCCCCGACCGTCCGATCGAGACGAACGTCGAGTTCTGGGCCGCGGTCATCCTCGACTTCGCCGAGGTCCCGACGGCGATGATGCCCGCCATGTTCACGTGCGGCCGCACCGCCGGCTGGGCCGCGCACATCCTCGAGCAGAAGCGCACCGGCCGCCTCGTCCGGCCGAGCGCGAAGTACGTCGGCCCCGGCACCCGCTCGCTCGAGTCGGTGGCGGGTGCGGCGGAGGTCCTCAAGCGCAACGGCTGACACGGCCGATCGCACCCCCGCGCACGCGCTGAGGCCCCCGGTCCGCCGGGGGCCTTGCCCGTTCCCGGCCCCTGCACGTCCGCCTCCAGCGGGCACGGTGCCTTCCCCCGCCCTGTCGCACCGACCTTCGCGGGACCGCACCGTCCCGCCGCGTCCAGATCGTAGCCGGACCGGGCCGCCGTGCCCGGCGAACGAGAGAATCCTTCGCGACGACGGCCCGAAACTTTCCGTCTGCGGTCAACTGTCGGGATTTGCTCGCTCTTGGCATCATGAGGCTCGTGAGCGACGAGCGACCGCTGCACCAGGACGAGCCCCTCGAAGGGGACATCGGGCCCGCCTCCGGAGGACCGGACACCGCGACGAGGGACCCCGCGACAAGGGACCCCGCGAGGACGGGCCTCGGCGCGTCCTACGACTTCGGCTCGCCCAAGGACCGGCGCGCGGCGCTGCGCCGGTACGAGGCCGAGCGGGAGGAGCGGCGCCGCCGCGTGGACGCCGCGTCCGGCCGGATCGCCGCCATGCTGGTCGCCGCCCTGCTCGCGTTCATGACCTTCGACTCGGCCCGCACGGCCGTGCAGGCCCGCGAGCGCGGCGACGAGTGGCTGTTCCCCCCGGGCATCCTCGCCGCGGTATGCGGCATCGCCTTCCTCATCGTCATCGCCAGGGTCCTCCGGCGCGGCCAAACGCAGGTGAAGTAGCCTTCTGCGGGTGACCGACAGCGCGAATCCTGCCATTGACATTCCCGCCGACATCAAGCCCGCCGACGGCCGGTTCGGGTGCGGCCCGTCCAAGGTCCGCCCCGAGCAGCTCGCCGCGCTCGCCGAGTCCGGCTCGACCTACCTGGGGACCTCGCACCGGCAGAAGCCGGTGAAGTCGCTGGTGGGCCGGGTCCGCGAGGGGCTGTCGCAGCTGTTCTCCCTCCCCGAGGGGTACGAGGTGCTGCTCAGCAACGGCGGCACGACCGCGTTCTGGGACGCCGCCGCGTTCGGCCTCGTCCGGCAGCGGTCGCAGCACCTGACGTTCGGCGAGTTCTCCAGCAAGTTCGCGAAGGTCACCTCGGGGGCGCCGTGGCTGGGCGAGCCGACGGTCATCTCCGCGCAGCCGGGCTCGCACCCCGAGCCGGCCGCCGAGGAGGGCGTGGACGTCTACGCGCTCACCCACAACGAGACCTCGACCGGCGTCGCGATGCCGATCCGCCGCCCGGCGGGCACGACGGCCTCCGAGGCGCTGGTGCTGGTGGACGCGACGTCCGGTGCGGGCGGCCTGCCGGTGGACGTCGCCGAGACGGACGTCTACTACTTCGCCCCGCAGAAGTCCTTCGCGGCCGACGGGGGCCTGTGGGTCGGCCTGGCGTCCCCGGCGGCGCTGGCGCGGATCGAGGAGATCGCCCAGTCCGACCGGTACGTCCCGGAGTTCTTCAACCTGAAGACCGTCGTGGACAACTCCGCCAAGGACCAGACGTACAACACCCCGGCCGTCGCCACGCTGCTGCTGCTCGCCGAGCAGATCGAGTGGATGAACGGGAACGGCGGCCTGGAGTGGACGACGGCGCGCACGGCCGACTCGTCCCAGCGGCTGTACACGTGGGCGGAGAAGACCGCGTACACGACGCCGTTCGTGGTCGACCCGGCGCAGCGGTCGCGGGTCGTCGGGACGATCGACTTCAGCGACGACGTGGACGCCGCGGCCGTCGCGAAGGTGCTGCGGGCGAACGGGATCGTCGACACCGAGCCGTACCGCAAGCTCGGCCGCAACCAGCTGCGCATCGGCATGTTCCCGGCGATCGACCCGGCGGACGTCGAGGCGCTGACCGCCTGCATCGACTTCGTCGTCGAGCGGCTCTAGCCGTCCCCGCCGGTGCCGTCCGGGTCTCCGGGCGGCACCGGCGGATGAGACGCAGATCTATCGGCGGCCGGTTCGAGGCGGGCGTCCGGCCGAATAAGCTCGGACGCGTGAACCGCGCGCCCCAATGGCTGCTCCCCACCGTGCTGACCGCGCTCGTCCTGGCCGTGGTCGTCGGCGCGCTGCTGAATTGAGCGGCCCGAGTCGATTCTGCGGGTCGAGCCCCGCGGCGGCCCCCGGCGGGCCGGGGGCGCGCGGCGCGGGTCGCGCGCGGAACGGGGATGATCGAGACATGCCATCGCGCCCGTCCCGCACCGCACGCCCGTCCCGGTCCCGCGCGCCGCTCGTGGCGGCGGGCGCCCTCCTCGGCGGGGCGGTGTTCGCGCCGGCGGCGGCCGCCGACGAGTCCGAGGTCGCGTTCCGGATCACCGATCCGCGCATCACCGAGTCCAGCGGGCTGGCGGTCAGCGCCCGGCACGACGGCGTGGTCTACACGCACAACGACTCCGGCGGCGTCCCGCAGATCTTCGCGCTCGGCCCGGACGGGCGGACGCGGGCCGTCCTCACGGTCGGCGGCGCGGAGGCCCGCGACTGGGAGGCCATGGCGGTCGGCGAGGACGAGCGGGGCCGCCCGGCGATCTTCGTGGCGGACATCGGGGACAACCTCGGCGGCGCGTGGCCGCACGTGACGGTCTACCGGGTGCCGGAGCCGCGGAACCTGACCAGCCGGACGCTGCGGGCGACCGCGTTCCGGATGCGGTACGAGGACGGGCCGCGCAACGCCGAGGCGATGATGATCAACCCGCGGACGAACCGGCTGTACGTCGTCAGCAAGCTGTTCGGCGGCAAGGTGTACGAGGCCCCCGCGGACCTGCGCACGTCCGGCTACAACACGCTGCGGGAGGTCGCGGACGCGCCCGCGATCGCGACCGGCGCGGCGTTCTCCCCGGACGGCCGGACGTGCGTGATCCGCACGTACTTCGGCGCGACGGTGTACGGGGTCGGCGCGGACGGGCGTCCGGGCGAGCGGATCGGGTCGGTGCCGATCCCGCGGCAGGAGCAGGGCGAGGCGGTCACGTACACGGCGGACGGCCGGAGCGTGCTGGTGTCGTCGGAGGGCGAGAACCAGCCGGTGCACCGGGTGCCGCTGCCGGAGGAGGCGCTGCCGGCCCCGGAGGGCACGCCGGACGCCGGGTCGGGCGGTGCCGGGCCGGACGGCCGGGAGGCGGCGGGCGAGGAGGGGCGGCGCGACGCGTCCGGGCCCCGGGCGGGCCTGTTCCTCTCCCTCGCGATCGCGGGAGCGGTGGGGTACGGGTGGTGGCGGAGCCGGAGGGGGCGCGCGTGACCGGCCCGGCCTGTCCCGCGCGCGGCATGTCCGTTCCGGTGGGGCACCGGATCGCGGAAGGCGGTCACGGTCCCGCGGCGGCGCGTGTGAGGATGCGCCCTGGGGTAGCGGGCCGGTGCGACGCGGGCGCCGTGCCGGCCCCGGTGGACGTGGAGAGCGGTGGACTCGGACCGGTGGCTGTGAACGCGGTGGCTGTGAACGCGGTGGACGGGAACGCGGTGGACGGGAACGCGGTGGACTGTGCGGTGGAGCGTGAGCGCTGTGGAGCATGAGCTGGTGGGTCTGGCGGGCCCCGGCGGCCGGTGGCGTCCGGTGGCCGCCGTGCCGTTCACCGTCGCGGCGGCGGCGCTGGCGCTGCTGCCGATCCACCCGGTGTGGCTGTGGGCGGCCCTGATCGTGGTCGTGGGCGCCGTCCCGTGGCTGCTGGGGGCGCTGCCGGAGGCGCGGCGCCGCCGGCCCCGCCCGTACTGGCGGCTGTCGGCGGACGGCCTGGAGCGCATCGGCCCCGGCGGCCTCACCCTCACCCGCTACGAGCGCGACCGCATCGACGCGCTGGCCGTCACCACCGGCGACGGCGTGCTGACCGTCTTCCACCGGTTCGGGCGGACGGCGGTGGGGCCGACCGTCTCGCTGGGCCTGGAGCCGATCGCGCTGTTCGTCACCGCGCGGCGGCTCGGCATCCCGCTGCACCTGCTGGACGGGGAGGCGAGCGACCTGCTCGACCCGGCGGTCGAGGAGGCGCTGCGCGTCCCCGGGCTGGACGACGGCCCGGCGAGCGTCGGGGCGCTGCCGCGCGACCACGCGGCGGAGAAGCGGCTGCTGGACCAGGAGGCGGCGCTGCTGGCCGCCGCGCACGAGCCGGGCGAGCACCTGCCCCGGCACGGCGGCGAGGTCCGGCTGGACACCCCGGCGCCGCTGCCGAGCCGCCGCCGGATCGCGGCGCTGGGCGCGCTGACCGGGGTGCTGGGCACGGTGATGATCGCCCGGATCGCGGCGGAGGGGACGGACGCGTTCGGCGCGCGGCTCGCCGCGGCGTGCTGGGCGGTCGCCGCGGTCGCCGGGGTGCTGGCGGCGCGCCGGCGGCTGGCGCGGGCGGTGCAGGTCCGGTGGACGGTGTCGCCCGAGCGGCTGGTCGTGCGGGCCCGTCCGGGCGGGCGCGCGCCGCTGGAGGTCCCGGCGGCGGAGATCGCGGCGATCGTCGTGGGGCCGGGGCTGCGGCCGGACCCGCTGTCCGGGGAGCCGCAGCGCGCCGAGCTGGCCGCGCTCGCGTTCGGGCACCGGCTGGAGCTGCTGGCGCGGCTGCCCGCGGACGGCCTGGACGGGTTCCAGCTCGCGCACGCCCTGGACGACCGGGGCTACCGGGTGATCACGCCGGGGGCGCGGCCGCCGCGCCGCCCGCACTACGGCCTGGACCGGGTGCCGGACGTCTTCCCGTGGGTGCCCGGCGGCCGGCTCGTCGTCGCGGACGGCGGGCTGGGCTGGGCGGACGCCGCCGGGGACGTCGTGATGCAGGTGCCGGGCGAGCACCTCGGGGTGATCGAGCTGCTGACGATCGCGGGGCACGCGTGGGTGCGGCTGCACGACGCGGACGGCGACGAGCTGCTGGCGGCGCCGCTGTCGGCGCTGCGGATCTCCCGGACGGACCTGCGCGAGTCGGCGCGCCGGGAGGGGCTGCCGGTCAACGACGCCGAGTACGACGCCTACCTGAGCGCGGCGTTCCACTCGGCCGTGTCGACACTCGCGGACCCGGGCCCGGACGCCGAGCCGGCCCCCGCGTCGCTCGCGCCGGGCGCCGCGCGGGAGGGCGGGCCGGACGCGCGGCCGGCCGAGCGCGGCGACGACCCGGCGGACGACCGGGCGGACGACCGGGCGGACGCCGACACCGAGGACATCCCGGCCGTGCCCGCGTTCACGCTCGGTCTGGACGCGCCGCCCGGCCCGGCCGCCGCGCCGGGGGCGACGCTGGACGCGACGCGCCGGTCCCGGGTCGGCACGTACGCGATGAGCGTGGCGCTGTGCGAGGCGGTGGCGCTGCTGGGCGCGGTGTGGCTCGGCCCGGAGCTGGGCGGGTTCAGCCTGGTGGCGAGCTGGGCGGTGCCCGCGGGGGTGCTGGTCGGGCTCGTCGGCAACTGGCTCTACGACCGGAACCGGGCGCAGCTGCGGGTGTCGGCGGCGGGTCTCGCGGTCGTCACCCGGCGCGGGCGCGTGGAGTGGGAGCTGGCCCGCGACCGGATCGGCGGCGTCGGGGTGGACGAGTCGTCGGCGCGGATGCCGCGGCTGGTCGCGTGGGGCCCGTCCGGGCGGGTGCTGCGGCAGGTCGCGTTCCCGCCGGACCTGACCGAGCTGCGCCGCGCCTGCGAGCGCTACGGCGTCCCGTGGGGCCCGCCGGACGCGGACCGTCCCGCTCCGCCGCCGCCGGAGCTCTGACGCAGCGGCCACGTCTCCAGCGGCTCGTAGGCCGGTTCGGGATGCTCCTTGCCGGGGAGGCGGCTGCGCATGAGCAGCACGGTGTCGGCCGTCCACGGCGACCCGGCGAACGCCGACAGCGACTCCAGCAGCGGGCGGACGTCCACCGGCCGCCGGGACCGCGCCAGCGTCAGGTGGGGGCGGAACCCGCGGTGCTTGTCGGGCGGCATCCCGGCGCGCCGCCCGGCCGCCGTGGTGGACGCGGCGAGCCGCGCGAGGGCGCGCCGGTCGCCGAACAGGCCCGTCCACAGGACGCGGGCGTGCGCGCCGCTGCCGGGGAACGCGCCGGCGCCCGCGAGGGACAGCGTCATCCGCTCGTGCCGCTGGACGGCACGTTCCAAGCGGGGCAGGAGCCGCTCGAGTCTCCGGTCGTCGAACTCGCCGAGGAACGTGAGCGTGACGTGGATCAGCTCGCGCCGCGTCCATCTCAGCTCCGGGACGTCGTCGCGGTGCGGCCGCACGGCCTCCTCGAGCTCGTCCAGTACGGCCGGAGGCGGTACGAGCGCCACGAAGAGCCTCATGAGCACGTCCCGAGAGCCACCCGTCCAGCTTTCCAGCAGACGGCACCCGTTGTCACGCGGTCACGGCGCCTCGTGACCGGTCCCGGGGGCGGTCGCCGGGCCCGTCCGGCGGGCCGTCCGGCGCCGCGCCCGATCCGCCCGCCGGGCGCCGGGCGAGCGCGGCGACGGCGAGCGGCGCCGCCGCGCACACGATCCCGCCGAGGACGATGCTGGTGCGGGGCCCGAACGTCTCGGCGACCCAGCCGATGAACGGCGCCCCGATCGGGTTCGTCCCGAGGAACACCAGCATGTACAGGCCCATGACGCGGCCGCGCATCTCGGGGGCGACGCTGAGCTGCATCGTCGCGTTCGCGGACGTCGTGAACGTCATGAGCGCGATGCCGGTCGGCACCAGCATCAGCAGGAACGACCAGTAGGTCGGCATCACGCCGGTGATGATCTCCAGGACGCCGAACAGCAGCGCCGCGCCCAGCAGCACCCGCAGCCGGGGCCGGGTCGCCCTGCGCGCGGCCAGCAGCGCCCCGGTGACGGCTCCGAGCGCCATCATGCTCGTCGCGAGCCCGAACGAGGACGCGCCGGTGCGGAAGACCTCGCGGGCGACGAGCGCGATCGTCGTCTGCAGGTTCATCCCGAAGGTCGCGACGAACCCCACCAGCAGCAGGATGATCATCAGGTCGCGGCGGCCCCGCACGTACCGGAGGCCCTCCATGAGCTGGCCCTTCGCGCGTTTCACGGGCTCCGCGGGGTGCAGGTCGTCCGCCCGCATCGCCTGGAGGCCGAGCAGGACGGCGCCGTAGGACGCGGCGTTCACGAGGAACACCGGGCCGGTGCCGATCAGCGCGATGAGCACGCCGGCGACGGCGGGGCCGACCAGCCGCGCGCCGTTGAAGATCGCGCTGTTCAGCGCGATGGCGTTGGGCAGGTCGCGGCGGCCGACCATCTCGACGGCGAACGCCTGCCGGGTGGGGTTGTCGACGACCGTGGCCATGCCGAGCCCGAACGCGAGCACGTACACGTGCCACACCTGCGCCGTCCCGGTGATCGCCAGCAGGCCGAGGACGAGCGCGAGCGCGCCCATCGACACCTGTGTGATCATCAGGACGCGGCGCTTGGGGTAGCGGTCGGCGATCACGCCGCCCCACAGGCCGAACAGCAGCAGCGGCAGGAACTGGAGGCCGGTGGTGATGCCGAGGGCGGTGCCGCTGCTGCGGGTCAGTTCGAGGACGAGCCAGTCCTGGGCGATGCGCTGCATCCAGGTGCCGGTGTTGGACACGACCTGCCCGGTCGCGAACAGCCGGTAGTTGCGGTTGCGCAGCGACCGGAACATGCCGCCGCTCCGCTCGCCGCCGTCGCCGCCGGGAGGTTCGCCGGGTCCCTCATCACCAGAACTCATTACCATTGCTAACGATAATCGAGGCGTGCGCATTCCGGCAAGTGGGCGCAGAACGATCAGAACGGGCGGCCCCCGGCCCGGGGCTCCCGGGCCCCGGGGTCAGGAACGGCTGAGCTTGTCGATCACGGGCGCGGCCCGCCGCAGGATCTCGCGCTCGTCCTCGGTCAGCTCGCCCAGCCGCCGCGACAGCCACGCCTCCTTGCGGCGCCGCTCGGCCGCCAGCAGCGCGCAGCCCCGCTCGGTCGCCTGCAGCACGACCTGCCGCCCGTCCGTCGGATGCGGGCTGCGCAGCACCAGCCCCCGGTCCTCCAGATGCCCGATCACGCGGGTCATCGACGGCGGCTGCACCTTCTCGTGGTCGGCCAGCTCGCGGGGCGTCATCGAACCGTGCCGCTCGATCGCCGCGAGCGCCGCGAACTGGGTGAGCGGCAGCGGGCTGCCCGCCCCGCCCTCGGACGCCTCGGGGCGCAGCGTGCGCAGCCGCCGCGACAGCCGCGCGATCGAGATGCGCAGCTCCTCGGCCAGCCCCGGCGGCCGCCCGGCGCCGCTGTGTTCTGTGGACATGCTCATCGGTCTCCTGTCCGCCCATGCTGCCATGCCCCGGCCCGGAGGCGCCCGGCGTCCGGCCGGTGCGGGCACCGTACCCTGGAGGCATGACGCGCCAGCGCCGCCCCGACCCGCCGCCGATGGAGACCAACGACGTCCGCATCGCCGCCGTCGGCACGGCCGCGTGGGCGGTCGCCCTCGCCGTCCTGCTGCTCCTCGACCTCCCCGACGAGGACCGCTGGTGGATCTGGGTGTGCGTCACCGGCATCGGCATCGGCCTGTTCGCCACCTGGTACGTCCCGCGCCTCCAGGCCGGGCGCGCCCGGCAGGAGGCCGAACGCGCCGCCGCCCGCCGCGAGCACGAACACTCCTAGCCGTCCGTCCCGCTAGTCGTCCAGGTCGCTTTCGGCCAGCAGGACGGGCAGCGCCCCGGGATCGCGCAGGACGGCCTCGGCGTGCAGCCGCGCCTCCCACTCCCCGGTGACCCACGCCAGCGCGCGCGCCAGCCCCTCGGGGCCGTCCGCATGCACCTGACCGTCCCCTACCCACCACTGCACGTCCGTGCCGTCCACGGTCAGACGGTCATGCGCACGGTAGACATCGGGCGCACCGGGCAGCACCGCCCGGACCGCCTCGGGAACGGGACGCTCCTCCCCGGCCCCGACGTCGCCGCCCTCCACCGCGCCGCCCTCCACAGCGCCGCCCTCCACCGCGCCGGCCACCTCGTCGCTCGCCAGGGGTAGGTCGAGGAGTTCGGCGAGCCGCTCCTCCCGGCCGCGCGCCGCGATGACCAGCGGCTGCCCCGCCAGCAGCGGCAGCAGGTCCGGACGGTCCAGGACGAGCGCGTCGCCCGCGTCCACCACCTCCACCGCGCCGTCGACGACGGCCCGCACCCGCTCCGGCGGTTCGACGTCCAGGGCGGGCGCGTCCGCGAGCGCCGTCCACAGGGCGCCGAGCCGGTCGCGGGCGACGTGCCGGGCCGGGTCGGCGAGCCGCTCCAGCAGCTCGCGGGCGCCGCCGGGCTCGTCGAGCAGGTCGTCGAGCGACGTCCGGACGCCGAGCGCCGCCAGCAGCGGCTCGTCCGGCCCGTCCGGCGCCACGTCGTACAGCCCCGCCAGCGACGCGTCCCCGGGCAGCCGGAACTCGCGCGGCCTGCGCCCGTCCAGCACCGGCCGCCGCCCCAGCCACCACGCCGTGTAGGACGGGACGGCCGCGCGCCGCCCCGTGTGCAGGACGACGTGCGCCGGTTCGACGATCGCGGCGCGCCACGGCGGCCCGGCGAGCAGCCGCAGCGCGGCGCCCCAGTCGTCGACCAGTTCGAGGTCGCGGACGGCGGTCAGCTCCGGCACGGCGGGCGGCAGGTCCTGCGGGCCGATGCGGCGCAGGACGTCGTCGGCCCAGCGGTCCTCGTCGTCCAGCTCCAGGGTCTCGGCGCCGTCGGCCAGCGCGGTCAGGTCGACGTCCTCGCCGCGGGCCAGCGCGAACCCGTCGAGCACCCCCGCCGCCGCGAGCACCTCCGCGCCCCACCGGTCGAGCAGCGCGCCGTCGACCACCCCGAACGGGGCGTCGTCCGCCATCAGCCCCCGCAGCGGGCTCCCGGGCAGCAGCAGCTCGCCCGCCGGGTACGGCTCGCCGTCGTCGCCCGGCAGCGCCAGCTCCGCGAGCCACGGCTCGTCCCCCGGGTCGACCGGCCCCGCCGCGACGAGCCCGAGCACCGCCTCCGCGACCGCCTCCGGGTCGTCGGCGTCGAACGACTCCTCGACCGCCGCCCGCACCGCCGGATCGCCCAGCACCGCGCGGGGCCCGGCCTCGACCGCGCCGAGCCGCCGCAGCAGCGGATGCACCGCGTCCGGATGGACGAACCGCAGCCCCAGCACCCCGAGCCCCGCCGGGTCGACGCCGTCCGCGATCAGCAGCCCGCGCGGGCCCCGCACCAGCCGGTCGTCCGCGAGCGGCACCGGCAGCGCGCCGAGCCCCTCCGCGTCAGCCCCCTCCAGGGCCGCGTACACGTCCCGCCACCAGGCCGGTTCCCGCTCGACCGCGGCCAGCTCGTCCACCACGTCGGCCAGCTCGACCCGCCGCACCCCGAGCGCCGCGAGCGCCGGGCTCCGCGCGGGCCAGTCCGGCGGCAGCAGCCCGCCGAACACCGCCGGCCCGTCCCCGTGCCCGCCGAGCAGCTCGACGAACCCGGCGGGGGCGTCCAGCGCCAGCGCGTCCCGGCCGCGGGCCCCGCCCGGCAGCACGGGCGCCTCGGGCAGCCGGTCGGCGACCGCGCGCCGCAGCCGCGCGTCCAGCTCCCCCGCCGCCACCGGCCCCGGCACCAGCCCGAGCACCCCGGGGGACGCCGCGCGCGCCCCCATCAGCCGCACGTACGCGTCGGCGGCCCGCGCCACGAGGAAGTCGGTCAGCGGGCCGGGGGCGACGTGCCGCCGGTCCGGCGCGAGCGGGAACGACGCGATCAGCAGCGCGGGCAGGTCGAGCGGCTCGTCCGTCGGCGTCGGCGCGTGCAGCGCCCGCGGGACGTCGCCGCCCTCGGGCAGCGCCCACCGCACCAGCCAGAACGGCCGGTCCCGCTCCTCCACGGGACGGTCGGCCAGCAGCTCGCCCGGCACCGCCCCGTGCTCCTCGACGGTCGCCCACTCGCCCCCGTCGATCACCACGCTCCGCACGTCCGCGCCGCCGAGCGGGTCCGGGCCGTCGGCGTCCCGCTCGCCGGGGCCCTCGGGGCGCCGGGCGGTGAGGGCGCGCTCGGTGCCGTCGACGACGATCTCGACCGACTCCAGGGCCGGGAGCGCCAGCAGCAGCGGCGCCGCGACCTCGGCGAGCTGCGCCCGGACGGACGCGACCGCGCCGTCGTCGCGCAGCGGCAGCCGGACGGCGGTGTCGAAGCCGTCCGGGACCGGCGGGGCGTCCGCGGGCGGCACGGCGAACGGCAGCCGGAGCAGCGGCACCCGGCCGCCGCGGCGCTCGACCTCGGCGGCAACGCCGGGCAGGGCCGCGGCGAGCCCGCGAGCGCGGTCGCGGGACCAGGCGACGGCGCCGGTGCGGGACGCGATCGCGGGGGCGTCGGTGACGGCGACGACGGCGGCGAAGCCGACGCCGAAGCGGCCCACGGCGCCCGTGTCGTCCCGTTTCGCGGACGCCCGGAGCGTCGAGAGCGCCTCGACGCCGGGGGCGTCGAGGGGCGCGCCGGTGTTCGCGGCCGTGAGGACGGCGCCGTCCAGCGCCAGCCGGAGGCGGCCGGGCACGCCGGCGCGGGCGGCGGCGTCGGCGGCGTTCTGCGCCAGCTCGACGACCACCCGGTCGCGGTAGCCGCCGAGGGCGTGGTCGTCCTCGGTGTTGGCGTCCTCGCGGAACCGGGCGGGCGACTCCTCCCAGGCGCGCAGCACCCGCTCGCGGAGGGCGCGGGCGCCGAACGGGTCGTCCGCCGCGTCGGGGGTCGTCGCGTTCCGGGCCGCCGCGTCGGGGGTCGTCGCGTCCGGGGTCGTGGGGCGGGTCACCGGATCAGCTGTGGCCGAGCGCCTCGTCGTCCAGGGGCGCCGAATCGTCCCCCGGACCCGGGACGAGGTCGTAGCCGAGCTCGTCGATCACCGGGGGGCCGTGCTCGGACGCCGCGGGGAGCGTGACGGCCTCGGAGTGCGCCCCGCAGCCGTGGTCGGCGGACACGACGCGGCCGTCGTCGGGGGCGTACTCGTTGGCGCACACGCCGAACACCTGGCGCATCTCCCCCGCGAGCGGCAGGTAGAACCCGCAGGTGGAGCACTGGGCGGGGGCGGACGCGGCGATGGGGGCGCGGGGGCCGTGGACGCCGTCGTACCAGCGCGCGGCGGCCTCGTCGCGGCCCTCGCGGGACAGCACGCGGACGCGGCCGAGGCCCGGCTCCCACTGCGCCTCGCGGTCGCCCTCGGCGGTCTGCGCGAACGCCGGGGTGAGGCGGACGTCGTCGGGCGCGGTGGGCAGCAGGTCGCCGGGGCCGAGGTCGCCGGGGCGGAGCCGTTCGAGCCACGGCACCCAGTCGGGCGCGAGGAGGGCGTCGTCCCCGGGCAGGAGGACGCACTCGTTCACGGTCACCGTCCTGGCGCGGGACGCCCGCACCACGGTGACCGACCAGCGCCAGCCCCGGTAGGCGGGGTCGAGGCACTCGAACGCGTGCGTGACCACCCGGTCGGCCTCGGCGCGGAGGCCGAGATGCTCGCCGACCCGTCCCGGTGACGCCGTCTCCTCCGCCGCCGCGCGGGCGAGGTCGACGGCCTCGGCGCAGGCGCGGTCGACGGCGGGCGTCCGGGGGCGGCGGGCCCCGGTGGAGCGGCGGGTCGCCCCGTTCTCCGGCGGGGTCTTGGCGTTCTCGGGAGCTGGGCTGGACTGACGCGTTGGGCTCACGCCTCAATTCTCGCCCATGGATCCAAGTGAACGCGCCCGCCGCGGGCGCCCGCCCGTCCCCGGGGCCCTCAGGGGCTGAGGTCGTCGGCGACCGCGCGGAGCACGGTGGCGATCTTCTTGGCCTCGGCCGGGGAGGGGTGCTTGCCGCGCCGGTAGGTGGTGGAGATGCCGTCGAGCAGCTTGATGAGGTCCTCGGTGATCAGCACCATCTCGTCCGGCTTCTTGCGCCGCTGCTTCGCGATGGCCTTCTCGACCGACGGCAGGGTCTCCAGGAGCCGCACCTGCATCGCCTGCTGCCCGCGCCGGCCCTCGACCACGCCGAACTCGATGCGCTGCCCGGGCTTGAGCGTCGTCACCCCGCCCGGAAGAGCGGAGGAGTGCACGAAGACCTCACCCCCGTCGTCGCGGGTGAGGAAACCGAACCCCTTGTCGGAGTCGTACCACTTGACCTTGCCAGTCGGCACGGGAGACCTCGTCTAGTAATCGTCTGGAATCGGTCCCAAGATTAGTGCCTCACCGCGAGCCGGTGAACACGCCGGGGGCGTGGACGGCACACCGGGACCGATGATCGCAAAGTACCCCGAACACGTTCGCCCGGCACCCCATTTTCGGCGCGCGGGAAATGCCCCGTCAGCGGGTCGCGAAACGACCGAGCCAGTCCGGGAACGCGAGCAGGTCCGGCAGGACGACGTCCGCGCCGTAGGCGGTCAGGGCGGCGGCGTCGAACGGGCCGGTCGCGACGCCGACGGACACCGCCGCGGCGGCCCGCGCCGCGTCCACGTCGCCGGTGTGGTCCCCGATGTAGGCGCCCGCGCCGTGCTCGCGCAGCGCCGCGCCCTTGTCCGCCCCGAACAGGCCGCCCACCACCGCGTCCACCGGCAGCCCGAGGAACCGGACCGTCCGCTCGGTGTCGGCCTGGTTCTTCCCGGACACCACGACGACCCGCCCGCCCAGCGCCCGCACCGCGTCGACCGCCGCCGCCGCACCCGGCATCACGGCCGTCGCCGGCACCGCCACCTCGGGGTAGATCGCCCGGTACCGGGCCGCCATCGCGGGCACCTCGGCCGCCGGGAACCAGTACGCGAGCTCCACCTCCAGCGGCGGCCCGAGCCGTCCCACGACGACGTCGAGGTCGATGGGGACGCCGCTCTCGGCGGCGAGCGCCGCGTACACCGCGGAGATCCCGGCGCGGGTGTCGGCGAGCGTCAGGTCGAGGTCGAATCCGACGACCGGCCCGGAACGGGTCGGCGCGCCCGGCAGGGAAACGGCGGACGTTTCCGGCGACATTTCCGATGAATCGCGGTGCAGCACGCCCCACAGGGTAAAGGTCCTCTAAGGACGCCCGAGACGCGAGTACCCGCGCCCTCCCGGTAGTGGCGATGCGACGGGATCCGAGTGGGAGAGCGCGGGAACTCTTCGCGCGGGAACCGTTCCGCGTGGCCGGAACTGGCCTGTCCGGTCACCGGGACTCCGCCCGTGCTGCAGGAATACCCGGCACCCCGGCCACCAACCGCCCCACCAGGGAAAACACAGCACCCGATCGGACCACCACCGCCCCAAAGACGATCAGCCCGGCGAAGGAGGGCGCCATGACGAACGGCACCACCGACCCCACCACCCGGACGGGACGCCGCCGCGCGCCCCGCGCACCCGCGCGGGCCGCCGGCGCCGCCGCCACCGCCGTCTCGATCGCCACCACCGCCGTCGTGGCGATCCTCGCGGTCCACATCCTGTTCACCGTGTTCGAGGCCAACACCGCCAACGGCATCGTCGAGTGGTTCGCCGGCGCCGCCGACCGGCTCGCCTGGCAGTTCGAGGACGTCTTCCGACCGGACGACCCGAAGGTCGCCGTCGCGGTCAACCACGGCCTCGCCGCCGCCGTGTACCTGGCCGCCGGCCGGCTCGCCGCCGCGCTCGTCCGGCGCCTCGCCTGACCGGCGGGCGGCGCCGCCTCCTGCGAGAACGGTCACGAAACGGGGCTCGCCGGGCCTGAGCAGCGGTCACCGAGTCGGAGATGCCTTACTGTTCTTGCGGAGGAAACCATCACCATGACGCCAAGTACTCGCGAGCGGATCGTGGCCGAGTCGCTCCGACTGTTCGCCGACCGGGGCTACGCCGCGACGTCCGTCGCCGAGATCGAGGCCGCGGCCGGGCTGTCCCCGGGCGCGGGCGGTCTCTACCGGCACTTCCGGTCCAAGGAGGAGGTCCTCTCCTCCGCCATCCGCGAGCACATCGAACGGACCCGCAAGCAGATCAGCGACGTCCTCGCCGAGTCCGACTCCTACAAGGGCCGGCCGCTCGAGGTGCGGCTCCGGATGACCTGCCAGGCCGGCCTCGCCAAGATGCGCGAGGAGCAGGACCTGATCCGCGTGCTGTTCCGCGACCTCGACCAGTTCCCCAACCTCGTCGCGGAGATGCGCGAAGGCATCGTCAACCCGCTCTACGACGGCATCGCGACCTGGCTGTCCGAGCAGCCCGAGTACGCGGGCGCCGACGAGGACTGGCCCGCGATCGCCTCCATCCTCGGCGGCGCCGTCGTGAACTACTGGCTGGCGAACGAGTCCATGTACGAGCCGCCGACCCGCATCGACGAGCGGCGCTTCGTGGAGAGCTGGGCCCGCCTCGGCATGGGCCTGGCCACCCGGGAGTCCTCGCCCGCGACCTGACCCGCCCGGACGAACCGGACCGTCCGGCGGGTCGGGGGCGCGCCGCCGCCACCGCACACTTCGGGTGCTCCTACCCTGAAGGGAGCCGTCACGACGGCGGCACGCGACGACGGGCAGAGAATCGGCGGGTCCGGCACGCCCGGACCGGCAGGAGTGGCGCTGCATGGAGACGTATGCGGACTGGCTCCGCGCACGGAGCGATGACGAGCTGCGTGCGCTGCTGTCCGCGCGTCCCGAACTGCTCGCGCCCGTCCCCGCCGACCTGACCGCCCTCGCCGCACACGGCACCCCCCCCGCAGCGGGAGACCGCGGCCGGGGTGGTGGCGCGGGGGGCGAGGGCGGTCAGGTC
>NZ_QHJN01000130.1:0-23525 GCF_003947565.1 Actinomadura sp. WAC 06369
GCGCCCACCCCGCCGCCGACGAACGCGTTCTCGGTGACGTCCGGGACGGTGGTCGCGTTCGTCGGCGGCGGGGTGGGCGCCCTGCTGCGGTGGGCGTTCGGGGCGGGTCACACCGGGACGGCGGCGATCCTGGCGGCGTCCGCGGGGCTGTACGTGCTGGCCGGGGCGGTCGCGACGGGGTTCCCGCGCGGGCGGCTGGGGCCGCCGGCCGTGGAGCGGTCGTCGGCGCGGCAGGCGGTCGGGGGCGTGCTGGACGGGCTGGGGGACGGCGCGCGGCACCTCGCGCGGCGCCCGCAGGCGGCGCTCGCGCTCGGCGCGATCTCGTTCCACCGGTTCCTGTACGGCGTGGTTCTGATCATGACGCTGCTGCTGTGCCGGTACCACTTCACCGACGACGCGGACGCGGGCATGGCGCTGTTCACGCTCGTGCTGGGCGCGTCCGGCGCCGGGTTCTTCGTCGGGGCGGTGCTCACCCCGCCGGCGGTGCGGCGGCTCGGGAAGGACGCGTGGACGTCCGGGCTGCTCGCCGCGGGCGCGGTGGGGCTGTTCGTGCTGTGCCTGCCGTTCGACGAGCGGGCGTGGACGGCGGGCGCGTTCGTCCTCGGGGTGGTGTCGCAGGGCGTGAAGCTGTGCGTGGACGCGACGCTGCAGGAGACGGTCGACGACCGGTTCCGGGGCCGGGTGTTCGCGGTCTACGACATGCTGTTCAACGCCGTGTTCGCGCTGGCGGCGGCGGTCGCGGCGACGCTGCTGCCCGCGGACGGGCGGGCGCCGCTCGCGCTCGCGCTGGTGATCGTCGCGTACGGGGCCGGGACGGTGGTGTACCGGGCGACGGCGGCGCGCGCGCCCGAGCGGGCCGCGGTCGGCTAGTCCTCGCCGAAGGATTCGGCGATGGCGCGGAGGGCGGCGGCGATGTGCGTCGTCTCGTCCGGTGTGCACACGTACGGGGGCATCGTGTAGACGAGCCGGCCGAACGGGCGGAGCCACACCCCGTACGACATCGCGATCTCCTGGACGGTCGCGGCATCGACGGGGTCGTCGGCTTCGACGACGCCGATGGCGCCGAGGACGCGGACGTCCGCGACGCCCGGGAGTTCGCCGGCGCCGTCGAGTTCGCTGGTGAGGATCGCCTCGATGGTGTCGACCTCGTCGCGCCAGTCGCGCGCCTGGAGCAGGTCGATGGACGCGGACGCGACGGCGGCGGCGAGGGGGTTCGCCATGAAGGTGGGCCCGTGCATGAGGGCGCCCGCCGTGCCGGACGTGATGCCGTGCGCGACGCGGTCGGTGCAGAGGGTCGCGGCCATCGTCATGTAGCCGCCGGTGAGGGCCTTGCCGAGGCACATGATGTCGGGGGCGATCTCGGCGTGGTCGCAGCCCCACAGTTCGCCGGTGCGGCCGAAACCGGTGGCGATCTCGTCCAGGATGAGCAGGATGCCGTGCTCGTCGGCGATGTCGCGGAGGGCGCGCAGGTACTCGGGCGCGTAGAAGCGCATGCCGCCCGCGCCCTGCACGACGGGTTCGACGATGATGCCCGCGAGTTCGCCGGCGTGCTCGCGGGCGAGCCGGGCGAGTTCGTCCAGGTAGCCCTGGTCGGGTTCGGCGGTGTAGCCGAGCGGGGGCGGCGGCGCGAACACGTGCCGGGCGAGGACGTCACCGAACAGGTGGTGCATGCCGTTGACGGGGTCGCAGACGGCCATGTCGCCGAACGTGTCGCCGTGGTAGCCGCCGCGGACGGTCAGCAGGCGGTGCCGTTCGGGCCGGTCCTGCGACCGCCAGTACTGCAGCGCCATCTTGATCGCGACCTCGACGCCGACGGAGCCGGAGTCGGCGAAGAACACCTTGGTCAGCGGTTCGGGGGTGAGCTCGACGAGCCGTTCGGCGAGCTTGACGGCGGGCGGGTGGGTGAGCCCGCCGAACATGACGTGGGCCATCTTGCCGAGCTGCCGGGTGACGGCGGCGTCCAGGTCGGGGTGCCGGTACCCGTGCACGGCCGCCCACCACGACGACATGCCGTCGATCAGCTCGGTGCCGTCGGCGAGGGTCAGCCGCACCCCGGACGCGGACACGACGGGCAGGGCCGGGACGGACGCGGGCATCGGCGCGTACGGGTGCCAGATGTGCTCGCGGTCGAAGTCGACGATCCGCTGGGCCTCGTGCGGGCTCATCCGCCCGAGCTGCAGGGAGATCACGCGTCCTCCGTCCCGTCGGCGGGCGCGGCGCCGTCCTGGACGACGCCTTCCGCGCGGGCCCAGCGGAGCAGTTCGTCCGCCGCGGCCTCCTTGCCGATGACGCCGCGGTCGAGCCGCAGGTCGAGGAGGAACTTGTAGGCGCGGCCGACGAGCGGGCCGGGCGTGATGCCGAGGAGCTCCTGGATCTCGTTGCCGTCGAGTTCCGGGCGGATCGCGGCGAGCTCCTCCTCCTGCTCGAGCCGCGCGATGCGCGCTTCGAGGTCGTCGTAGGTGCGGCGGAGGCGGTCGGCCTTGCGCCGGTTGCGGGTGGTGCAGTCGGCGCGGGTGAGCTTGTGCAGCCGGGACAGCAGGGGCCCCGCGTCGCGGACGTACCGGCGGACGGCCGAGTCGGTCCACTCGCCGGTGCCGTAGCCGTGGAACCGCAGGTGCAGCTCGACGAGGCGGGACACGTCGGCGATGACGTCCTTCGGGTAGCGCAGCGCGGTCAGCCGCTTGCGGGTCATCTTCGCGCCGACGACCTCGTGGTGGTGGAACGACACGCGGCCGCCGGACTCGAACCGGCGGGTCTTCGGCTTGCCGATGTCGTGCAGCAGCGCGGCGAGCCGGAGCACGAGGTCGGGCCCGTCCTCCTCCTGGGCGATGGCCTGCTCCAGGACGATCAGCGAGTGCTCGTAGACGTCCTTGTGCCGGTGGTGCTCGTCGATCTCCAGGCGCAGCTTCGGCAGTTCGGGCAGGACGTGCGCGGCGAGGCCGGTGTCGACGAGCAGCGCCAGGCCCTCCCGCGGGTGCCGGCCGCAGACCAGCTTCGACAGCTCGTCGCGGACCCGCTCGGCGGAGACGATCTCGATCCGCCCGGCCATGTCGGTCATCGCGCGGACGACGTCGGGCGCGACGGTGAAGCCGAGCTGCGAGGCGAACCGGGCGGCGCGCAGCATCCGCAGCGGGTCGTCGTTGAAGGAGTCCTCGGGCCGGCCCGGCGTGCGCATCACCTCGCGCCGCAGGTCGGTGAGGCCGCCGAACGGGTCGACGAACTCGTGCCCGGGCAGCCGCGCCGCCATCGCGTTCACGGCGAAGTCGCGGCGCCGCAGGTCCTCGTGCAGGGACGTGCCGTAGGACACCTCGGGCTTGCGGGACTTCGGGTCGTAGGACTCGCTGCGGTACGTCGTGATCTCGAGCTCGACGCCGTTCTTGCGGAGCCCGACGGTGCCGAACTCGATGCCGATCGTCCAGACGGCGTCCGCCCAGCCGTCGATGATCTCCAGGATGCGCGGCGGCGGCGCGTCGGTGGTGAGGTCGACGTCCTTGGTGGGGCGGCGCAGCAGCGCGTCCCGGACGGGCCCGCCGACGAGGGCCAGCTCGTGTCCGGCGGCCGCGAAGCGCTCGCCGAGCTCGTCGGCGACGGGGGCGATCCGGCGCAGCAGCTCGGCGATCGCGGTGCGCTGCGCCGGCGATGCTCCCGGTGACGCGTCCGGCGTCCCGTTCCGGCCGGACGTCCCGGGTGCGGCGTTCGCGTCGTCGTTCGGCAACCGGGACTCCGGGCTCGCGTCTGGGTTGGGCACCTGATTGGGCACGGCCATCGAGCGTATTTCCTTGGTTGACGGGCTGACAAAGGACTTTCGGCGGTCCACGGGGACGCGCGCGGGAGCCCTTGCGGGACGCGGCCGGAGGAAGAAGGACGCGGGCCCTTCACATGGCGCGATCTCCGGGTTACGTTCTGGACATGCCCCGATGACGCCGACGCGACCGCCGGTGAGCCTCCCGCACGACAACGGTAGCGGGACACCGCAGGCCCCCGGTCCGCCGCAGGTGCGGCAGCGCGCGTGAGGGCGGCGCATCGAACGGGTCCGGCGTGCCGCGCCGCGCGGATGAAGTCCGACGCGTCGGGTATGCCCCGATTTTCGGCACACAGTGCGAAGCATGGGGACACCGGGTGACCGGTTTCGGGTGAGGCGGGGTCCGCCCCGCGGGATGGAGCCGAACATGTTGGACGCTCTCGCCATCCACCGCGCGCTGCTCGCATGGGAGACCGTGCACGAGATCGTACGGCTGCCCATCGCGATCGGCGGTGCCGACGAACTGCCGCGGGCCCTCGGCCTGCCCGCGGGCCGCTGCCTCGCGACGCGCGTCCTGAGCTGCGACGGGCACCGCGGCACCGGCCGCTTCCTCACCGGGGCGATCGTCCCCGCCGGGGACCGGCCGCCCGCCGAGGCCGTCCGGCGCGCCGTCGGCGCGCGGCACGCGCGTCCCGCCCGTCCGGACGTCATCAACGCGGCCACCGAGTACGCCGCCGACCTCGTCTGCCCGCTGCTGCTGCCCGACACGATGCGGCTGCTGATCGACCGCCGGCTCGTCGACGCGCTGCCGCCCGACGACGTCGTCTACACGCCGACCGGGGAGGCGTCCACGGCGCTCGGCATCCGGGCCCGGTCCCTGTACGAGCTGTGCGGCGCCGAACCGGCCGACCTGTTCGGCGCCGGGCTGCGCGCGGAGCACGTCCGGCAGGAGGTCCCCGCCGGATCGCTCCGGCACATCGGGCAGCAGGGCGAGCCCAACGCGCCCGGCCCGCGCCACCCCGTCGCCTGACGGACGCCCGCGCGGCTTCCGGCCCGGTATCGACGGGATTTCGGCACTCGCGCGGGAAGGAGGTCTGACGCCCCCGGCGCGCGGACTAACATCGGGGCCGTGGTGCGGGAAATCGATGCCCGCCGCCCCGCGGCGTCCCCGATGGCGGACGGCCCTTGAGCGGACGGCCCTGGAGCGGATACGGCGTGCGAACGATCAGACGCGCGGCCGCGGCGGCCGCCCTGCTGCCCTGCCTCCTGTGGGCGGCGAACCCCGCGCTGGCCGGAACGCCCGCGGCTGCCCCCGGCGCGGCGACCGTCCGCACG
Source organism: Actinomadura sp. WAC 06369 (assembly GCF_003947565.1). NCBI lineage: Bacteria > Bacillati > Actinomycetota > Actinomycetes > Streptosporangiales > Thermomonosporaceae > Actinomadura > Actinomadura sp. WAC 06369. The sequence continues at coordinate 5,078 of NZ_QHJN01000130.1, forward strand.
GGCACGGCCGCGGGGCCGCTGCAGCCCGAAACGCCCATGTCCGCGCGCGCGCAGGTCGGCATCGCCCTCACGGAGATCGGCCCCAAGACCGTCCGCGGCAACTCGAAGGTCAAGCTCAAGGGCCTCGTCCGCAACCGGACGGACGCCGCCCTCGACGGCGTCAGCGTGCGGCTGCGGTTCGGCAACCGGCCGATCATCAGCCGCAGCGCGCTGGAGGAGTACAGCGAGACCCCCGCGTACCGGCTCCCCTACTACGGGCCGGCCCAGCGGCTGCGGTCCGCCGCCGAACCCGGCGTGAAGTACGCCTGGGAGCTCGAGACCACCGCCGAGGCGCTGCGGCTCCCGCCCACCGGGACGCCCGGCGTCTACCCGGTGGGCGTCGAGGTGCTGAACGCGGCCGGGGCCCCCGTCGGGGGCCTCACCACGTTCATCACCTACATGCCGGACGACACGAACTTCAAGCCCGTCGCGCTCGGCTGGGTGTGGCCGCTGGCCGACGAGCAGCACCGCACGAACGACGCGACGTTCCTCGACGACGGGCTCCGCGAGGGCCTCGCCCCCGAAGGCCGGCTGTCGCAGCTCGTCAACGCCGCCGAGGCGACCGACACGCCGATCACGTGGGCCGTCGACCCCGCGCTCCTCGACGACGTCAAGACCATGGCGTCCGGCGAGTACACGGTCCAGCCGCCGGGAGCGGACAAGGGGCAGCGCAAGCCGCAGAGCCGGGAGGCCGACGCGTGGCTGAAGGCGCTCGCCGCGACCGCCAAGGACGACCCGTACTTCACGCTGCCCTACGCCGACCCCGACCTGGTCGCGCTCGTCCGACACAAGATGCCGCAGCAGGTGCGGGCCGCGTTCGCGCCGCAGAACCTCCAGATCGCCACCGAGGTCCTCGGCCGCGCCCCGGACGCGCGCATCGCGTGGCCGACGGGCGGCTCGGTCGGGCACGACACGGCCGACTGGCTGGCGAAGAACGTCCTCGGCGACGGCGGCGCGTTCCTGCTCAGCAGCCGGCACTTCCAGGCCCCGGCGCAGGGCTCCCCGAACGCGGCCACCACCTTCGAGACCGGCCACGGCGCCAAGCCGACCCTGCTCTACGACGAGAAGCTCAGCGACATCGTCAGCGACAGCGGCGACACGATCGGGTCGTCCCTGCTCACCGAGCAGCGGTTCCTCGCCGAGACCGCGATGATCGCCGCGGAGGCGCCGGCCCTGCAGCGGACCGTCGTCGTCGCGCCCGACCGGCGCTGGGACCCGGTCCCCGGCCTCGCCCAGCGGCTCCTGGAGTACACCAAGAACGCCGACTGGCTGACGGAGACCCCGCTCAGCGACATCGAGGACACCGCCCCGCAGCCCCGCACCTGGAACAACTACCCGGACCACTACGAGCGGTACGAACTCGGCGAGAGCTACCTCAAGCGGGTGTGGACGATCGGCCGCCGCGCCGAGTCGTTCCACTCGGTGATGATCGAGCCGTACCGGCTCTCCTACGAGAAGGCCATGCTGCGGATCGTGTCGTCGGCGTGGCGGGCCGACTCCGAGGACGCCAAGGCGGCCCGTGTCGCCCTGGCGGACCGGCTCGACCGCGACATGGGCCGTGTGCAGTTCCTCACCCCCGAGAGCAAGCGGATCAACATGACCGGCAGCACCGGGACGCTGCCGGTGTCGATCGAGAACACGCTGCCCGGCCAGGCGGTCCGGGTCCGGCTCGTCATCGCCTCGCAGAGCACCGCCAAGCTCCAGCTCGGCGCGCTCGAACCCGAGGCGCAGATCATCGAGCTGCAGCCGGGGGAGCGGGTCACCCGGTGGGTGCCGGCGGAGGCGCGCGGCAACGGCATCTTCCGGATGGACCTGCAGATGGTGAACCCGAGTACCGGCCGCCCGTTCGGGGAGGGCGAGACCGTGATCGTGCACGCCACCGGATACGGGCAGATCGCACTGCTCATCACCGGCGGCGGACTTGCCGTACTCTTCGTGGGCGTCGGAGTGCGGGCCATCAGAGCAAGGCGCCGCCGGAAAGCGGAGGCAGCCGGTGACGGGTCGACGGGAATGGGACCAGGAGCGACCGGAGGACCGGGGGGAGTCCCCGGCCCCGGGTTCGCCGGACCCGGCCTACCCGACCCCGAGCTCTCAGGGGCCGCCCCCTGGGACGCCGACGGGGCGGGGGCCGAGCCCGGCGCAGGGGCGCCCGCAGGACCCGGCGGACCCGACCCGGGGATATCCCGGTCAGGCGCCACCCGCGCCGACCCCGGGGCAGGCGACACCGCCCGCTGACCCGTACACGCCCCGCCACGGACGTCCGCCCGCAGGGCGGGGCCGTCCCGGGCCGGCGCCGTCCGGACCGCCCGGGCAGGACCAGTGGAACCGGCCGCAGCCGCAGCAGCCGCAGGCCCGGCCCGGCGGCGCCCCGCAGGGGCAGGGTCAGTGGGACCGGCCGCAGGGCGGCCCGCAGGCACCGCACCCGGGGCACGGCGCCGCCCAGGCGCCTCCCGGTGGGGGAGCGCCCGGCCAGGGGCAGTGGGACCGGCCGCAGGCACCGCAGGCCGGCCCCGGCGGTCCGCCGCCGCCCGGACGCGCGCCGCAGTACGGCCACGGCCCCGCCGACGGCCGTCCGAGCCAGACCGACCCGCGCCGCGCCCAGCACGGCCCCGCCGGCGGGCAAGGGCAGGGGCAGGGACAAGGGCAGGGGCAGGGCCAGTGGGACCGGCCGCAGGCGCCCCGGCCGCCGCAGCCGCCGCAGGGCCCCGCCGGGGGACGTCCCGGGCAGGGGCGCTCGGACACCGCGCAGTTCGGACGCGGGCCCGCGGGCGGCCCTCCCGCCCACAGGCACCCGGGGCAGGGCGCGCAGCACCCGCCCGGCCAGGGCCGCTCACACACGGCGCAGTTCGGCGTCCCGCAGCCCGCCCCCGGATACGGGCAGGGCAGCCCCGGCGAGCAGGGCCCCGGACAGGGCGGCGGCCAAGGCGGCGGACAGGGGATGCCCGGACGTCCGGGCCCCGGGCACCCGGGGCACCCGGGGCATCCGGGGCAGGGCGGGCCTCCCGGCCACGACGCGTTCGGACGTCCGGCCCCGCAGGGCGCCCCCCGCTCGCCGGGCGTCCCGCCGCCCGCCGTGGCGGACGAGACGGCCGTCGACATGCCCGCCCCCGGCGGGACCGCCCCGGCGGAGACCATGGTCGACGGCATCCCGGTCGTCCCTCCGGACGGCGGGGGCGCCGCGGACGGCGGCGGCTCGTCGGGCGGCTCGTCCGGCGGGATCCTTAAGTCCGGCGCGATCATGGCGGTGGGCACGCTCGCGTCCCGGGTGACCGGGTTCCTGCGGACGGCCGTCATCGTCGCGGCGCTCGGCACGGGACTGCTGGCGAACGCCTACAACACCGCCAACACGATCCCGAACCAGATCTACGACCTGCTGCTCGGCGGCATCCTGACGAGCATCGTCGTCCCGCTGCTGGTGCGCGCCAAGGAGCGCGACCGGACGTACGGGGAGCGGTACGAGCAGCGCGTGTTCACGCTCGCGGTGCTCGGCCTGGGCGCCCTGACGCTGGTGTCGGTGCTGTTCGCGCCGGTGTTCATCGACATCCTCGGCAGCAGCTTCACCGGCGACCAGCGCGACGTCGCGATCCTGTTCGCGCGGTTCTTCCTGCCGCAGATCTTCTTCTACGGCATCGGGGCGTTCGCGGGCGCGATCCTGAACTCGCGCGGCAGCTTCGGCGCGCCGATGTGGGCGCCCGTCCTGAACAACCTGGTCGTCATCGCGGTCGGCGGCGCGTTCCTGGCGATCACCGCCGGGCCGGTCGACCCGGGCTCGATCTCCGACGAGATGCTGCTCCTGCTGTCGGCCGGCACCACCGGCGGCATCGTCCTGCAGACGCTGGCGCTGTGGCCGTCGCTGCGCAAGGTCGGCTTCCGCTGGCGCCCCCGGCTGGACTTCCAGAAGGGGGAGATCGGCGAGGTCGCGCGGATGGCGGGCTGGACGCTGCTGTACGTCGCGCTGACGCAGAGCGCGCTCGTCGTCATCACGCGGCTCACGAACATGGCCGGGAACAACGCCGTGGAGGCGGGCCTCGGCGAGGGCTACGGGTACACGCCGTACTTCAACGCCTACCAGCTGTTCCAGCTCCCGTACGCGATCGTCGGCGTGTCGGTGATCACGGCGCTGCTGCCGCGGATGAGCCGGTTCGCCGCGGAGGGCAAGGTCGCGGACGTGCGCGCCGCGTTCTCCGGCGGCCTGCGCCTCTCCTCGGTGATCATCATGCCGGCGGCGGCGCTGATGCTGGTGCTCGGCCCGGAGATCACGACGGTGCTGTTCGCGCACGGCAACGCCACGTCCGACGACGCGCTCGTCATCGCGCGGATCATGCAGATGTTCGCGATCGCGCTCGTGCCGTTCTCCACCTACCAGCTGATGCTGCGGGTGTTCTACGCGCACGGCGACACGCGGACGCCCGCCCTGATCGGGTTCGTCACCGTCGGCTGCAACATCGCGCTCGCCGTCACCGCCTACGCCGTCCTGGACGTCAAATGGGTCGTCGTCGGCATCGCCGCGGGCCTCGGCATCGCGAACGCCGCCGGCGCGGTGACGTCCTGGCTGGTGCTGCGCCGCATGCTCGGCGGGATGGACGGGCGGCGCATCGTCGGCGGGCACCTGAAGCTGCTCGCGGCCGTCGTCCCGCTCGCCGGGTTCGCGTACGCGACGCACCTCGCCGTGGACGCCCTGATCGGCGTCGACTCGATGCCCGCGGCGCTGCTCACGCTGGTCGTGGGGTCCGCCGGCGGCGGGGCGCTCTACCTGGTGGCCGCGAAGCTGCTGCGGGTCGAGGAGGTGCAGACGATGGTCTCCACGTTCGCCCGGCGTATCCCGGGACGCTGACCGTCCGGTGACTACCGGACGGCGGTAAAGCGCGGCAAAGTACACGGGACGCGCGCCGATAAGGCGGCCGCCCGGGCGGTTAGCCACTACCATGTGGGGGACTACGGCTTGCGGGGCGACACCCTGGGGAACGCAAAGAGGAGGGTCGGAGGCGTAAGCTGCCACGCCACGGACATGGGATCTGACCACCTGCGCAGGACGTTGCCTTGAGCACGTCGATGATCGAGCCCGGTAATCGTCTCGCCGGTCGCTACCGGCTTGAGAAGCGCATCAAGGACTCTGGCGGCTCCACCCTGTGGAAGGCCGTCGACGAGATCCTCGCGCGGGCCGTCGCGGTCCGCACCTTCGACCCCGAGTTCCCCCGGATCGCCGAGGTCGTCACGTCCGCCCGGTCCGCCAGCCGGCTCACCGACCCCCGCCTCACCCAGGTGTTCGACGCCGACGACAGCGGCGAGAGCGCCTACGTGGTCAGCGAGTGGGTCGTCGGGGAGACGCTGGAGGGCATGCTCGCCAAGGCGCCGCTGGAGCCCGGCCGCGCCGCGACCCTGCTGTACGAGGCGTCCGAGGCGATGGCCGCCGCGCACGCCGCCGGCCTGTCGCACCTGTGCCTCGCGCCCGGCGACCTCGTCTGGACGACCGGCGGCACCGTGAAGCTGCTCGGCATCGCCACCGACGCCGTCCTGCGCGACCGCACCAGCGCCGACCCGGCCGCCGAGGACGTCCGCGGGCTCGGCCGGCTGCTGTACGCGGCGCTCACCGCGCACTGGCCCGGCGGCCCCGACGCGCCCGGCGCGTCCACCGTGCTGCCCGCCGCGCCCGCGACGGACGGCGTCCCGCATCCGCCGCGGCAGGTCCAGGCGGGGATCTCGCACGCGGTCGACGCGATCGTGTGCCGCTGCCTCGGCATCGAGCAGGGCGCGCCCGGCGGCGAGCCGATCGCCACGCCCGCGGAGCTGACGAAGGCGCTGCGCGGCGTCCCGCGCACCCCGCTGCCGCTGTTCGCCGGGCTCGGCTCCACCCAGCCGCCGCCGCGCCGGCCCGCCGCGAAGCCGGCCCCGCCGCCGCACCACACCCACCAGCCGAACCGCGCCGACCACGGGCACCGCGCGGCGCCCCCGCCGCCGCCGCGGCGCCCCCCGTCCCCGGACGCGACCGCGCAGATCCCGCAGCGCGCCGCCCGGCACGACGCCGCGCAGCCGACGCGGCCCGCGCGGCACGCGCCGTCCGGCCACCGCGCGCCCGGCGACCCCGCCGCCCGCAAGCCCGCCAACCGCGCGCTGATGGGCATCGCCGCGGCCGCCCTCACCGTCATCGTCGGCGTCGGCGCCTGGGCGCTGACCAGCGGCGGCGACGACACGAACGGCGACCCGAACGGCGGCGTCACCGACCCGGCGCAGCAGACGAACAGCGCCGCGCCGTCCCCCAGCGCGCTGCGTCCGCAGGGCATCGAGGCGGCCGAGAAGCCGATCGGCAACCACCCCGACGCCACGATCCGCAAGAACAAGGAAACGCTGATCGACGGCAGCCCGTCCGGCGGGTGGGAGACCCAGACCTACGCCGACACCGGTTTCGGCAGGCTCACCGAGGGCCTGGGCGTCACGCTCGACATGGGCAAGCCCGTCAACGTCGCGAGCGTCAAGGTCGCCTGCCCCGTCTCCGGCGGAACCCTCCAGGTCAAGGTCGGCGACAGCGCGTCCCCCGAGGCGATGAAGCCCATCGGGCAGCAGCCCTGCAACAAGGGCGAACTGACGTTCACCGCGAACCCGGCGGCCACCGGCCAGTACGTCCTCGCCTGGTTCACCGAACTCCCCGGGACGCTGAAGGGGCGCCTCGGCGAGGTAACCGTCTACGGCAATTGATCCCGGACGCCGCCCCCCGGCCGTTGGTGATCTCCGGGTGGGCGAAGTCTCTGACCTGTGACGGGAAGTCGCCGTTGTCTGTATCGTGCCTCTGAGCAGATTGTCCCCCTCCCCCCAGGATTCCGTGGTGTCTTCCCCAGCAGGCGCGGCCGGTCGCGGACGAGAAGGCGGTCGCTCATGGCGTCGGTGAGCATGCGCCCCGTCGACGAGGTTCCCGACAAGGAGCTGCTGGCCCGGCACGCGCAAGGGGACCCGCACGCCTTCTCCGTCCTCGTGCAGCGGCACCGGGACCGGATGTGGGCGGTCGCGCTGCGCACCGTCGGCGACCCGGAGGAGGCCGCCGACGCCCTGCAGGACGCCTGCCTGTCGGCGTTCCGCGCCGCCGGGCGGTTCCGCGGCGACGCCGCCGTCACCACCTGGCTGCACCGCATCGTGGTGAACGCGTGCCTCGACCGGATCCGCCGCAAGTCCGTCCGGCCCGCCACCCCGATGGGGGACGACGCCACGTTCGACGCCGTCGCGCCGAAGATGCCCGACCCGACCGACGCGCACGGCGTCTCCCTGGACGTCCGCACCGCGCTGCTCCAGCTGCCGTTCGAGCAGCGGGCCGCGCTCGTCCTCGTCGACATGATGGGGTATTCGGTCGATGACGCGGCGCGCGTCCTCGACGTCCCACCTGGAACGATCAAGAGCCGGTGCGCCCGCGGGCGGGCCCGGCTCGCGCCGCTCCTTCGCCACCACCGGAACCGACGGGACCCGAAAAACGTCGGAGGTGTGGAAGGAGGTGGCATGCCCAAGTGAACCCCGCACATGTGGACTACGAGGTCCTCGCCGACCTGGCCGAGGGACTGCTCGAAGACGATCAAGCCGCCTCCGTCAACGCGCACCTGGAAACCTGCGCCGACTGCCGGGACCGATCCGCCGACCTCGCGGACGTCTCCCGGATCCTGGCGGAGGCACCCGTCCCCTCCATGCCCGCCGAGCTGGCTGAGCGCATCGACACCGCCCTTGCGGAGGAGTCGCTGAACAACGCCACCGTGGTGAGCCTGGAGCAGCGGCGCGGTAGGCGGCATTGGCGGATCCTGTCGGCGGCGGCCGCGACGGTCGTCGTGCTCGGTGGCGCCGGGTTGGTCGGCGGCATCACCCTGGACGAGATGAACGGCGACCACGGCCAGGCGTCCACGCCCGCCCACGACCCGGCGGACGCGTCCGGCGAGGAGGGCGCGTCGGGTGCCCCGCCGCCCGGGCAGGGTTCGTCGCCGGGCTCGCAGATCATGGGTGGATCCGCGTTCTCCGTCGTGCACAGCGGCACCGGCTACCGCGCGGGCACGCTGACCGCGCAGGTCGACGGCCTCGCCGGCCGCGCCGGGAAGCTCCCGGCCGCGCCGCCCGGCGGCCGGCTGGCCGACTGCGTCCAGGGCGTCACCGGGGGACGTGCGCCCGACCTGGTCGACCAGGCCGAGTACGAGGGCCGGCAGGCCACCGTGATAGCGCTGCGCGGTGAAGGGACAGGGGGGTGGAACATCTGGGTCGTCGGCCCGGAATGTTCTGCCCGGAACCAGCACCTCCTCAAGCGGGTCGGCGGCTGACCCGCCTTCCCACGGACGGACGAAAGCCCCCGGGTGGCGCCACCCGGGGGCTTTCGTCCGTCCGGTCGGAGTTCCGTCCGGTCGGAGTTCCGTCCGGTCAGAGCGACGCGACGAAGTCGAGCGCGATCGTCCACGCCCGTTCGGCGGCCTCCGCGTCATGGTCGGGCAGGTCGGGATCGGTGAACAGGTGCCCGGCGCCCGGGTAGCGGAAGATCTCCACGTCGGCGCCCGCCTTGCGCATCCGCAGGTACCAGGCGTTCAGCCAGTCGACGGGCTCGAACGTGTCCGGGTCGGCGACGTGGAGCTGCACCGGGATGTCGGTGGACGCGTCGTCCGGCAGGTCGGACGTGCCGTGCATGAGCAGCAGCCCGCCCGCCTTCCCGTCGGCGAGCGCGACGGTCTGCGCGATGGCCGCGCCCAGCGAGAACCCCGCGTAGACGAGCCCGCCCGGCTCCGTCAGCGGCGCCGCCGCCGCGACCGCCCGCCGCAGCAGCTCGTCCCGCCCGATCTCCTCGTTGATCTCCCGTCCCTCGTCCATCGTCGCGGCGACACGCCCGCCGTACAGGTCGGGGACATGGACCTCGTGCCCGGCGGCGCGCAGGCGGTCCGCCGCGCCGTGCACCGCCGGTCGGAGACCGTAGATGGAGTGGAAGAGGAGAATGCGTGCCATGGGCCACAGCCTACGGCCGGTGGGGGACGCCGCCTGCGGGAATCACCACGGCCTAGGATCGGTTGACGCGACTGGCGGGCCGGGTCAGTGCGGCACCGAGCGCGAACGAGGAGAGGCAAAGAACAGTGAGCGACGTCCGTAACGTCATCATCATCGGCTCCGGCCCCGCGGGCTACACGGCCGCCGTCTACGCGGCCCGCGGCGACCTGAAGCCGCTCGTCTTCGAGGGGTCGGTCACCGCCGGCGGCGCGCTGATGAACACCACCGACGTGGAGAACTTCCCCGGGTTCCCGGACGGGATCATGGGGCCGGACCTGATGGACAACCTGCGCAAGCAGGCCGAGCGGTTCGGTGCCGAGCTCATCGCCGACGACGTCACCGAGGTCGACCTCAACGCCGACCCGAAGATCGTCAAGGTCGGCGACGACGTGTACCGCGCGCGCGCCGTCATCGTCGCGACCGGCTCCGGCTACCGCGAGCTGGGCCTGCCCGACGAGCAGCGGCTCTCCGGCCGCGGCGTCTCCTGGTGCGCCACCTGCGACGGCTTCTTCTTCCGCGAGCAGGACATCGCCGTCGTCGGCGGCGGTGACACCGCGATGGAGGAGGCGATCTTCCTGACCAAGTTCGCCCGCACCGTCACCGTCGTCCACCGCCGGGACGAGCTCCGCGCGTCCAAGATCATGCAGGACCGGGCGTTCGCCAACGACAAGATCAAGTTTCGATGGGACAGCGAGGTCACCGCGATCCACGGCGACGACCGCGTGCAGGGCGTGACCCTGCGCAACGTCAAAACCGGCGAAGAGGACCGCCTCGACATCACCGGCCTGTTCATCGCGATCGGGCACGACCCGCGCAGCGAACTGTTCGCCGGGCAGCTGGAGACCGACCCCGACGGCTACCTGCTAGTCGACGCGCCCACCACCAGGACGAAGGTCCCCGGCGTGTTCGCGTGCGGCGACGTCGTCGACCACATCTACCGCCAGGCCGTCACCGCCGCCGGCAGCGGCTGCTCCGCCGCCATCGACGCCGAGCGCTGGCTGCAGGACCGCGACGCCGAGGCCGCCCAGCAGTCCTGATCCGCCCGACGTCGGCCCGCCCGCACGAACCCGGGCCGGACGACCGTCCGTCCGGCCCGCCCCGCGACCACGAAGGAGACACCATGAAAGCCGTGACCGACGCCGACTTCGAGACCGAGGTCCTGCAGAGCGACAAGCCCGTCCTCGTCGACTTCTGGGCCGAGTGGTGCGGCCCGTGCAAGATGGTCGCGCCGATCCTCGAGGAGATCGCCGCCGAGCACGGCGACAGCATCGAGATCGTCAAGATGAACGTCGACGAGAATCCGAAGGTGCCGGCGGAGTACGGCGTCATGCAGATCCCGACGATGAACGTCTACCAGGGCGGCGAGGTCGTCAAGCAGATCATGGGCGCCAAGCCCAAGGCATCGCTCGTCCGCGACCTGGCGGAGTTCCTCGGCGCCAAGTCCTGAACGTCCGCAGGGCGACGGTCCGGTCGCCGATCCCACCGCTCCGGCGGTAGGGTCGGCGACCGATTCGTTTCCGCGGCCCGTGGAGGTATCCCACCGTGCCCCTGCCCGAAGACCTGGACGACCCGAAACTCCTGTGGACGCGCGCGTCGGTGCTGGCCGTCGGTGCCGCCGCCGACGTCGTCCCCGCCGGGACGACCGTCGACGACGACGGCGTCCGCGCCGCCGGACCGGACGGCTGGTGCAGGGTCACGCTGGCCCCGGACGGCGAAGCCGTCCTCAGCGGCGGCGAGAGTGACGGCGAGGGCGACGGCGAGGGCGCGCCCGCGCTCGACGGGCTCCCCGAACGGCTCGACTGGGACGGCCTCCGCGACGGCGCCGGATACGTCTGCTGGTACACCGGCGGCGCCTGGCACGGGCCCGGCGGCGTCGACGCGCCCGCGGGCGTCCTCACCGACGACGACGCGACGATCGGCGAACTGGCCGACGACACGAACGGTCGGCGCGCCGTCGCGGACGTCCTCGCCAAGGCCCGCGAGAACACCCTCCGCCCCGCCGACGTCACCGCGATGCTCGGCGTCCTCGACCCGGACGTCGGCGCCGACGCCGCACGGACGCGCGCCGCGCTCGACGCGGCCGTCCGGACCGGGCTCCTCGCCGGCACGAAGCCCCCGCTCCTCGGCGAGGCCCTCAGAAGCCGTTAAACCGGACGAAGTACGCCTTCCGGGCCCATGGAGCCGAGGAGCCGTTCCAGCGCCACCTCGACGTCCTCACGCCACGACAGGGCCGACTTCAGCTCCAGCCGCAGCCTCGGGTACCGGTGGTGCGGCCGGACCGTCTTGAACCCCACCGACAACAGGTAGTCGGCCGGGACCATGCAGCCGCCGTCCTCGCCCTTCAGGTCGCCGAACGCCTCGATCGCCTTCACCGCCCGGCGCGTCAGGTCCTTCGCGACGCCCTGCACCAGCATCCGGCCGAGCCCGCCGCCCGCGAACTCCGGCAGGATGTGCGCCGTCATCAGCAGGACGGCGTCCGCGCTCACCGGGCTCGTCGGGAACGCCACCGACCGCGGCACGTACAGCGGCGGCGCGAACAGGACGAAACCCGCCGGGACGTCGTCCACGTAAGCGATCTTGCCGCAGCTGCCCCACTCCAGCAGCGTCGAGGAGACCCACGCCTCCTTCTCCAGCCCGGCGTCGCCGCTCTCCAGCGCCCGCTCCCGGGCCACCGGATCCAGCTCCCAGAAGACGCACCCCCGGCAGCGCAGCGGCAGATCATCCAGGTTGTCGAGCGTGATGTTGACGAGACGGCGCGACACGGCACCCCCCAGCCTGCGTTCCGCGGAGAACCCCGGGCAACCTTCAGGGGTTCCCGGGCATCGTATCGAAGAGGGAACTACCCGCGATCATGCGCCGCGCCACCTTCCCGCGGGGTTCGGCGTCGCACCCCGCGGCCGATGCCGTAAGTTCGCCTGCAAGCCAGCCACACCACGGGAGGACCACGTGGACCAGCATCCGCGCACGGACGTCTATACCGACCGCTACGCCGACCGCTACGCCGCCCGCGCCGCCGGCATGGTCCCCTCCGAGATCCGCGCGCTGTTCGCCATGGTCGCCCGTCCCGAGATCGTCTCCCTCGCCGGCGGCGCCCCCTACGTCTCCGCGCTCCCCCTCGACGCCGTCGGCGGCATGATCGGCGACCTCGTCGCGGGCAAGGGCGCCGACGTCCTCCAGTACGGCTCCGCGCAGGGCGACGAACGGCTCCGCGAGCACATCTGCGAAGTCATGGCCCTCGAAGGCGTGCGCGGTTCCGCCGACGACGTCGTCGTCACCGTCGGCGCCCAGCAGGCCCTCGACCTCATCACCAAGATCTTCATCGACCCGGGCGACGTCGTCCTCGCCGAAGCCCCGTCCTACGTCGGCGCCCTCGGCACCTTCGCCGCCTACCAGGCCGACGTCGTGCACGTCCCGATGGACGACGGCGGCCTCGACCCCGCCGCGCTCCGCGAGACCCTCGCCCGCCTCGAACGCGAGAACCGCCGCGTCAAGTTCCTCTACACCGTCCCCACGTTCCAGAACCCCGCCGGCGTGACCCTCACCACCGCGCGCCGCGCCCAGATCCTCGAGATCTGCAACGAGCACGACGTCCTCATCGTCGAGGACAACCCCTACGGTCTCCTCCGCTTCGACGGCGACCCCGTCCGCGCCCTCCGCGCCGACGACGACCGCGTCATCTACCTCGGCTCGTTCTCCAAGACGATCGCGTCCGGCCTCCGCGTCGGCTGGGTCCTCGCGCCCCACGCCGTCCGCACCAAACTCGTCCTCGCCGCCGAGTCCGCGATCCTGTGCCCGTCGAACTTCTCGCAACTCGCCGTCCGCGAGTACCTCGCGACCCAGCCGTGGCGCGAGCAGATCAAGGACTTCCGCGAGCTCTACCGCGAGCGCCGCGACGCGATGCTCGACGCGCTCGCCCAGCAGATGCCCGACGGCTGCACCTGGACCCGTCCCGAGGGCGGCTTCTTCGTGTGGCTCACCCTCCCCGAGGGACTCGACTCGAAGGCGATGTCCCCCCGCGCGATCGCCGAACGCGTCGCGTACGTCCCCGGCACCGGCTTCTACGCGGACGGCACCGGGCAGCGGCACCTGCGCCTCTCGTACTGCTTCCCCGAACCCGACCGCATCCGCGAGGGCGTCCGCCGCCTCGCCGGGGTGATCGAACAGGAGCTCAGGATGCGGGACACTTTCGGGGAAACCGCCGCCACCGGCACCGGTGTCCACACCCCGGGGCCGGGCATCGTCTAGAAGGGCTCCCGTGGAACTCGGTCACGTCGTCGTCCTCGCCGGAGGGCTCTCCTACGAGCGCGAGGTCTCCCTCCGCTCCGGCCGCCGCGTCGCGGAGGCCCTCCGGTCCCGGGGCGTCCCCGTCGAACTGCGCGACGCCGACGCCGCCCTCCTCGACTCGCTGACCGACCATCCGCCCGACGCCGTCTTCCCCGTCCTGCACGGCGCCGCCGGCGAGGACGGCTCCATCCGCGACGTCCTCGAACTCCTCGACGTCCCCTACGTCGGTGCGCGTCCCGACGCCTGCCGCGTCGCGTGGGACAAACCCACCGCGAAGGCCGTCGTCCGCCGCGCCGGACTCCGCACCCCCGACTCGGTCGCCCTGCCGAAGGAGGTCTTCCACGACCTCGGCGCGGCGTCCGTCCTCGACCGGATCGTGCACCGCCTCGGGCTTCCCCTGTTCGTCAAGCCCACTCGCGGCGGTTCCGCGCTCGGCGCGTCCGTCGTCCGGGAGGCGGCGCACCTTTCCGCCGCGATGGTCGGCTGCTTCGCCTACGGCGACGCCGCCCTCGTCGAACGCCACGTCTCCGGCACCGAGGTCGCCGTCAGCGTCATCGAGCGGGACGGCGTCCCCGAGGCCCTCCCGCCCGTCGAGATCGTCGCCCCGAACGGCCGCTACGACTACACCGCCCGCTACGACGCGGGCGAGACCGAGTTCGTCACCCCGGCCCGCGTCGCCCCCGAAGCCGCCGAACGCGCGACCGCCGCCGCCGTCACCGCCCACCGCGCCCTCGGCCTCCGCGACCTCTCCCGCACCGACCTCATCGTCGACGAGCGCGGCGACGTCCACTTCCTCGAAGTCAACGTCGCCCCCGGCATGACCGAGACGAGCCTCCTCCCCCGCGCCGTCTCCGCCGCCGACCTCGACCTCGGCTCGCTCTGCGAGGACCTCCTCCTCGCCCGCGTCCGCTGACGCGTGTTTCACGTGAAACATCGCCGCCCCGAACCCCCGCGCGGGCGTCCGTCCGCGTGAGGCGGGCGGCGGTTTCACGTGAAACACGCCCGCGCGCCCGTCCGGGTACGCCGATCGCCAGGGGCGATCGACCGCAGGGAACCCCTCAGTCGAACCACACGCGTCCGGCAAACCGCCCCGGTCACGGAACCCGCACACGGCGCCCGCGTCGCCCCCAGGGACACCGTGGCCCCGGCACCGCCCCACCACGGGTACCGCGTTCAAGGCGTCGCGAACTCCACCCCCGGCGACACCTTCACCGGCGCACCCAACACGGCCGCCCCTCCTCAACGGACAGCCGACCCACCCAGCGGGACGGACGCCGCACCCCCAGGCCCACGCGTGGTCACCCGGCAACCGTGCACGAGGGGCTCGCGGAAGGGGGAGGGTGTTTCACGTGAAACATCGCGGGCGGACGAGAAAGGGGCCGCCTGGTCGGCGGCCCCTGCGGGCGTCGATGTTTCACGTGAAACAGGTCAGGGGAACTGGGGGTCGCTCTCGTCGGGGGCCATCGACTTGATGATGCGGTCCAGGTCCTCGAGGGTGGCGAACTCGACGACGATCTTGCCCTTGCTCTTGCCCATGTCCACGCGGACGCGCGTGTCGTAGCGGTCGGAGAGGCGGTCCGCCAGTTCCTGGAGGCCGGGGGCGACGGGCGCCTTGCGGCGGGGCTGCCGGGTCGGCTCGTCGTCGATCTCCTGGAGTTTGATCATCTCGTCGAGGCTGTGGACGGAGATGCCCTCGGCGATGACCCGGGCCGCCATGCGCTCCTGCTTCTCCGGGGTGTCGAGCCGGAGGAGGAGGCGCGCGTGACCGGCGGACAGGAGGCCCGCGGCCACGCGGTTCTGGACCTTCGCGGGGAGGTTCAGGATCCGCAGCGTGTTGGTGATGTGCGGGCGCGAGCGGCCGATGCGCTCGGCGAGTTCCTCGTGGGTGGCGCCGAAGTCGTCCAGGAGTTGCTTGTAGGCGGCCGCCTCCTCCAGCGGGTTGAGCTGCTGGCGGTGGAGGTTCTCCATGAGCGCGTCGCGCAGGAGGTCGTCGTCGCTCGTGTCGCGGACGATCGCCGGGATGACGTCCAGTCCGGCCTTGCGGGTCGCGCGCAGGCGGCGCTCGCCCATGATGAGTTCGTAGTCGAACTTCTCGGTGACGCCGGTGGCCTTGTGGTAGACCTCCGTCGTCTTGCGGCGGACGACGATCGGCTGCAGGAGCCCGACGATGCCGATGGAGTCGGCGAGTTCCTGCAGGGCGTCCTCGTCGAAGTGGGTGCGCGGCTGCCGCGGGTTGACGGCGATCTGGTCGACCCGGAGTTCGGCGAAGTGGGCCCCGGCGACCGGGGCGGCGGCGCCGGCGCCGCTGGGGGCCGCGCCGTCGAGGGCGCCCGGTTCGACGGCCGGTTCCTCGGCGGGCGGCGGGGCGGTCGGGATGAGGGCGCCGAGGCCCTTCCCGAGACCGGGACGCGGGCGGCTCACTTCGCGGCTCCCGAGTGGGCCATCTCCGAGGCGGCCTCGTTGTAGGCGAGCGCGCCGCTGGAGCCGGGGTCGTAGGTCATGACGGACTGCCCGTAACTGGGCGCCTCGGAGACGCGGACGCTGCGGGGGATCACCGTGTTGAGGACGACGTCGCCGAAGTGGTTGCGGACGTCCTCGGCCACCTGGGCGGCGAGCCGGGTGCGGGCGTCGTACATGGTGAGCAGGATCGTCGAGACCTTCAATTTCGGGTTGAGGTGCGCCTTGACGAGGTCGACGGTGCGGATCAGCTGCCCGAGGCCCTCCAGCGCGTAGTACTCGCACTGGATCGGGATGAGCAGTTCGTCGCCGCCCACGAGCGCGTTGACGGTGAGGAGGCCGAGCGACGGCGGGCAGTCGATCAGCACGTAGTCGAACCGGTCGGTGTCGTACGACTCGAGCGCGCGGCGCAGGCGGGACTCGCGGGCGACCTTGGAGACGAGCTCGATCTCGGCGCCGGCGAGGTTGAGGGTCGCCGGGGCGCAGTACAGGTTCGGGATCTCCGGCGCCTTGACGACGATGTCCTCGAGGGCGGTGTCCTCGATCAGGACGTCGTAGATCGACGGGATGTCGGCGTGGTGGTCGATGCCGAGGGCCGTCGAGGCGTTGCCCTGCGGGTCGAGGTCGACCACGAGCACCTGCGCGCCGTGGATGGCGAGGGACGCGGCGAGGTTCACCGAACTGGTGGTCTTGCCGACGCCGCCCTTCTGGTTCGCGATCGTGACGACGCGGCAGTGGTCGGGCCGCGGCCACTCCTTGTCACTGCGGACCGGCCGCGACTTCAGCGCGGTCCCGGTTGTTTCACGTGAAACATTGGCGTCCTTGAGCGCCTCGCGCACGAGTTCTGACTCCCCCTGAGATTGTCCGTCGCGCGGTCCCGGCGGCTGAGCGCCGGAGTTCGTCGGCACATAGCCGACGTTCTCCGCGGTTCCGGATGTCGTGTTGCCCCACAGCGCGTGCCCGGACGGCGTGGTTGGCTGGTCGGCGGGGGATTCGTCGGCGGATTCGTCGGCGCGGTCAGGCCGGCCCAGTTCCGGTCCCATGCTCATGACGACCTCTTCCTCGACCTTCTGGCACGCCGGGGCGCGCGTTGTTGTCGCCCGACAACCCCGGCGACGACGCGGACGAGCGTTGTCGGCGGCTCGACCATACCGCGCCCGACTTGCAGCAGTTCGGCCGTAGGCACACCGAATCGCTGCAATACCGGTTGCGCCTCGTCGAGCTCGACGGCCGCGCGCTCGCCCTTCAGGGCGAGCAGTTCGCCGCCGGGCCGCAGCAGCGGCAGCGCCCACGTGGCGAGACGTTCCAGCGGTGCGACGGCCCGCGCGGTCGCGACGTCCACGGCGTAGTCGTCCGCGACGTCCTCCGCCCGCGCGCGGCGGACCTCGACGTTGCGCAGGCCGAGCATCTCGACGCACTCGTCCAGGAACGTGGTGCGGCGCAGCAGCGGTTCGAGGAGGGTGATGCGCAGGTCGGGCCGGACGATCGCCAGGACGATGCCCGGCAGTCCGGCGCCCGATCCGATGTCGACGACGTGAGCGCCCTCGGGAACCGCCTCGGACACCACCGCGCAATTGATCAGGTGACGCTCCCAGAGACGGTCCGCCTCCCGCGGTCCGATCAGGCCGCGCTCGACTCCGGCGTCCGCGAGGAACGCCGCATAGCGCTCCGCGACCGGCAGCGCATCACCGAAAACCTCACGTGCAATCCCCACCATCCGAATCGTTCCACAAAACCCTGTGGCTGCGTACACACGAAACGTCCTGGTGCGCGCACTCTTGACCCTGACCGTATGGCAAGAACCACATCACCCCTCCGCATAACCGGGACGGCACGGGTAGAGGCAGTCATGTCGCCCGCCAGCCCCCTGGAAGGAGCTCCGGTATGGGAATCGGAGTCAGTCTCGCTTTCATCGCCATCGGCGCCATCCTGGCGTTCGCGCTCCAGATCGACCTCAGCGGCGTGAACATCCACATGGTCGGATGGATCCTCATACTCGTCGGGGTGACCAGCATGCTGTTCACTCTCAAGTACACGCGCCCGCGGCGGGCCGCCGGCCGGATCACCGGTGCGGACCCCGCCTACGGCGACGAGCCGGGCACGGTCGTCCGCGAGGAGCACATCGTCCAGGACCCGCCGCCGCCCGGACGGCCCGCCGAGCGGGTCGAGCGGGTCGTCGAGCACTCGCGCGGCCAGGGCGCCACGCACGGGCCGAGCGAACTCGACCCGGCCGTCGCGCAGGACCCGGCCCATGCCCAGGACCCGGCGTACATGCAGTCCCCGCGCAAGCCGGAGCCCCCGGCGCCCGTCCAGGACCCCGTGGAGGAGCGGGTGGAGGGACCTGCCGCCGCGCCGCCGCCGGCGCGGCGCCGGTTCACCCGGACGCGGCGCCCCTGAGGGCCGCCCCGAACCACTCGGTGTGCTGCGGGCGGCGGTGCACACCGAGTTCAGGGGGCCCCGCGTGCTTGGTCGGGGCGCGGGGCCCCTTCCCTCGTCCGGACGCCCGCCAGACCGGCGTCCGGAAAGCGGAACGGCCCCGGTGACCGCTGTCGTGGGTTCTAGTGATCCCCGCAACACCCTGATCTTCAGGGAGTTGCGGGGATCATGGATTTTGAGGACCTGAAGGCAAGGTTCTTCGAGGCGCTGGACCGGGAGAACGGCAGTATCTCGGGGGCTG